>JAJZHR010000482.1 GCA_021810815.1 Acidobacteriota bacterium
GCCGGACGACCCTCTCGGCACCAAGAGCTTCACCTTCGGAGCGGCGTTCCTTGTTCCGTTCGCGAACCGCATCGTCGGCCCGCTCTCTGCCGACCAAAAGACGGTCAACAGCTCCTGGAACGGCCATGCCTTCACGCTGCCGGCGAACTGGAAGGGCAAGCTGCCCCAGGCTGTTCCGCACGCCATCCACGGCCTGATGCTCACAGCGAAGGCGGACAAGGTGAGCGAGATGAAGACGGCCGATGGCGGTCTGGTCACCGGAATCTTCCATGAGGGCGACTTCGGCGGCCTCTGGTTCTCCAAGACCGATGTGCGCATCAGCGTGGATCTGAGCGGAGACGCTGTGATCGCGACCGTAGTGGCCACCAATACAGGCAACAAGCCGGAGCCGGTCGGCATTGGCTGGCACCCCTACTTCAACATCCCGAGCGGCGACCGGACGCAGGTCAGGGTGCAGGAGCCAGGCGTGATGCATGCGGAGGTGAACAACTACGACGACGTGTTCGTCACCGGCAAGCTGACCCCGGTCGCTGGCACGCCTTACGACTTCACCGTGAAGGGCGGCAAGGCGCTTGATCACATGTTCCTCGACGACAACTGGGTGGATCTGAAGAAGGATGCGGAAGGCCATTCCTCCTCCGAGATTATCGACCCGGCCGCGAAGTACGGTCTGCGCATCACCGCTCTGACCCGCCGCGTGAATGCCGTGCAGGTGTACGCTCCCATCGACCAGAACTATGTCGCCCTGGAATCGCAGTTCAACTACAACGACCCCTTCGGCAAGGAATGGAAGGGACGCGACACCGGAATGGTGACGCTCCAGCCCGGACAGTCCGTCACCTGGAAAGTGAGGCTGGAACTCTTCGTCCCGCAGTAAAGAAGAGCGGAACCGCAGGCTGCAAAAAAAATCGGGGTGCCCCATCGTTTGCGCTGAACTGCGAACGATGGGGCACCCCGGCTTGTTTGGCGGCGGCTCTAGCGCGCCACGCCTTCAAAGGGAGACGCTGGCAGGCCAGCCCGGTTGAAGAGATTGCAGGTGGGGTTGTTCGCCCATCCATAGCGCACGCGCGCCGGGCTGGAGATGCTCGAACTGGATACCACGATGGAGTTCCCCTCGATCCTTGCGTCCGCTTTTGCAAAGTCGCCCGTGGCGGCTGCTACCTCAAAGCCTTCCAGGTGTCCACCCCTGGCGGCCAGCCCCTCTGCGTGATCGAACCATAACCGGAGGCTGTCGCCTTCAGCATCGGCTTCGCGGAAGAGCGGCCCGGAGTATTCCAGGTGTTCGCCATACGCGACAGAGCGAGCCGCAAGCGCGAGCCGCTGGCCAACATCGACCTTGTCGACGGGATGCACGTTGTCGGGGTTGCCGATGTCGATGGTGACGGCCATGGCCGTGTTGCGCAGGGAGAGCGTCTGCCGCTGCGCCTCGCGGATGGTGGCCCAGTCCTCCAGCGGAGTCGATTTGAAATTGGCGATCTGCACGTAGAGGAACGGGAAGTCGCCCTGCCGCCAGTGATTGCGCCAGTCCTGAATCAGGGCCGGAAACAGGCGGTTGTAGATCGGGGCGCGATCCAGCGCGCTGTTCGATTCTCCCTGGTACCAGATGACGCCGCGGATGGCGAAGGGCGTGAGCGGCGCGATCATCGAGTTGTAAAGCTCCCCGGGAGCCCATGTGCCGAGCGGAGGATGCCAGGGGTATTGCGGCAGCGGCTTTCCTGCGACCTTTGCCTCAGCAATGGCCTTCTGCTCCACCACCTGCAATTGCCGGTTGTGCTCCTCGCTGTCGATCATGCTCGCCCGCGCGGCGAAGACAGGCATCAGACCGGCATCGCTGGAGAGCGCCTGCATGCTGGTCCAGGATTCGGCGACCGTGCCCCCGATGTTGCTCTCGATCACGCCGACGGGGACGTGCTCCTTGCTGCGGATCTCCCGCGCGAAGTAGTAGGCCACGGCGGAGAATTCCCTGATGGACTCTGGCGTTGCTCCGCTCCACGCGGTCATGCCTGCGTCATAGCGGGGATAGGCGGAGGGAACCTTGTCGATCCTCACAACGCGCAGATCCGGATCCTGCACCGCGGCGATTGCCTTGTCCGCGTCCGCAAGCTGCGACATCATGAACTCCATGTTGGACTGTCCGGATGCGATCCACACATCGCCTGCCATCACATCGTGGAGCGTAATGGTGTTCGATCCCGCGACCTGCATGGTGAAGGGGCCGCCAGCAGCTCCGGGCGGAAGCGTGACGCTCCAGTTGCCAAGCTCATCGGTCGCTGCCTTGGCCTGGGCGCCTCGAAAGGAGACGGTCACCTGTTCGCCAGCGGTGGCGCGGCCCCAGATGTGAACAGGGCGGTCGCGCTGCACCACCATGTGATCCGAGAGCAGGTGGGGCAAGGAAACTTCTGCGACAGCGGCTGGAACGCAGGCGGCCATCAGGACGATCGAAGCCAGGAGCGAAGAAGATATTTTCATAGGAGTATCCCGGAACAAGAGGAGTGGGTTGAGGATGAGGAATAGCGGCGCACTTCTGCAGCATGTGCCGAGTGGCTTGCGACCTGGTCAGCCAGCCGATTTTCGCATGGATCCGAAGTATGATGCGAAGTAGGATTCTGTGAGATCGCTCTGTGGCGCGGCGATTGTAGCCAGGCTGGCGGATCCATATCGAAAGTGCGGGGCGGGAATTGGACAGGACTGGAATTCGGATCGGCGTTGAT
>JAJZHR010000032.1 GCA_021810815.1 Acidobacteriota bacterium
GACCACTACCTTGAACAGAAGAGCGTCATTGTCGCAGTCAGTCGCCGCGCTGACGATGCGGAGCCGGTTGCCGCTGGTCTCGCCCTTCATCCACAGCTTGCGCCGCGTCCTGCTCCAGAAGGTCACAAAGCCTGTCTCCAGCGTCTTTGCGTAGCTCTCTTCGTTGATGAAGCCGAGCATCAGCATCTCGCCGGTCACGGAGTCCTGCGCCATTGCTGGCACCAACCCATCCATCTTCGCAAAATCGATCTTCACCGCGTCCACTGCCATGTTCCCATTCCGCCCTTCAGAGTTTGCATTGCTTTCCCAGAACTATCGCCGACCGCGCAGTTCCGCCAGACGTGAAAAAGCCCGCTGGCGTCATAGCGCATCAGCGGGCCTCTTCGAATCTCGGTTTCTGCTATCGCTTCACCGCACTCGCACAGCCGCCAACACGCTCCCCGCGTGATGATGATGACCGTGATGATGTGCGCGAAAGCTCATGCCTCTCTTAAGGTACTTTCCGTGCGTCGCCCTGTCAATATTTCCTTGCTGCATTTCCTTGCTGCGGGTCAGGCCAGCTTCCAATAGACAGCGAACCGTTCCCAGCTTTCATTCAGCGGCTTCATGGTCACATCGTGCGCCATGCCGACAGTGCGAAACGTCAGCGGCGAGCCGGCAACGGGCTTCAGCCAGTCGTCAAGAGGCCGCGATCCGGCTTGCAGAGCGGGCACGTCGATCGGCATGGCGCGCAGGTCCGGGCCATGTTCGATGTGGGCAAGCTTGGATGAAAGCTCTCCCTTCGGAAACTGACCGGCCAGAACAATGGGGCCGTAGACGAAGGCCTGGAGCGTGGGATCGTCCGCGAACGGCTCGGAGCGCAGCTCCATCGGCAGATCCACCTGAACGCGGTCGCCCTTCTTCCACACGCGCGTTATCTCGATGTAGCTCCCGGGGCTGGCCGTTGCTTCGAGCCGCCTTCCGTTGATGGAGACGCCATGCCCCTTGCCCACCCAGCGGGGAACGCGAATGCGCATCGGCCAGGCCTGGGCGGGAGCCTGCTCGATCAACAGCTCGGCTTTCGCCTCGTGCGGAAAGCTGGTGCTCTGCTCGATGCGGATGCCGCGCTCGGACCAGTCGAGCGTGGATGGAATGAAGAGATTGACGTCGATGCCACCGTCCGCTCCCTGGAAGTAGATCGTGTCGTTCAGCTTGGAGAACTCTTCCACGCCCGTCCCGTTGCAGCACCAGAAGCTGTTGTCCTCGGTGGCGATGGTCTTCCACGCTCCGGGAGACATGGAGAGGAAGTAGGTGGTGAGGCCGGTGTCCGGCTCAATCGTTCCCAGGCGGTGGTTGTAGAGATTGCGCTCGTAGTAGTCGATGTAGCGCTCGTCGCCTCGGCGCGCGTAGAGATGGCGGGAGAGCTTCATCATGTTGTAGGCGCAGCAGCACTCCTGATGGCTCGCGTCGATGCGCCACTCGGCGGCCATGAAATTCGGCTGTCCCTCCCAGTGCTCTCTTACGCCGGAGCCGCCCGCAGCATAGGTCCGCGAGGTCGCGATGGTTTCCCAGAAGAATTCAGAGACGTTCCCGAAACGCGCATCCTGCGAAATCTCATAGCGGCGCGCCGCTCCAATCACCTGCGGCATATGCGTGTTCGCGTGCAGACCCCTCAACTGGTCCCGCTGCAGGGCGAGCGGCGTGAAGACTCTCTTCTTGGTGAAGCGGTCGCCCACCTGCGCCCATCGGTCATTGCGGGTAACCAAGGCGAGCTTGTAGAGGACGTCGTTCATGCCGCCGTACTCGGTCTCCAGAATGGCCTGCATGTGCTCTTCGGGATACTGCCCCGTCCACGCATCCACCCAACCGGAGAGCGCGATCAGCACATCGAGCGACTGCTGGTTGGCGGTGAGCGTATGCATATCCAGCAGGCCAGCCATCAGCTTGTGCAGCGTGTAGAACGGCGCCCAGACTTGCTGCAGATTGCCAAGGCGCGTGAACTCCTCTACGGGAAACGCGCTGACGTAGCCGTTGCCGGCGAGCTTGGCCTGGCACTCTGCCATGCCTGCGACCACCGTGTCGCTGCGATGCTTCAGGTCTGCATCTGCGGTTGCGGCATACATGTGCGCACATGCGGAGAGATAGTGACCAACAAAATGGCCGCGCAGTTCGCAGTCAGGAGCTTCCCAGCCGCCAAACGGCGCCGCCGGCGCTGGCAGCCCGGACGTGGCGCGGAAATTGTAGAGGAGGCGGTCGGTTGGCAAGCGCTTCAAATAGGCAGCGTTCCACTGGCGCGCCTGGAGAAACGGCCCCTCGCCGAGCTGCACCTGTCGCAGAGCGAAGGGAGAGCGCATCAGCGGCGCGTCCTTGCGCTCGAAGTCGAGCTTCGCTGCGAACGGCCCCGGCTGGTCGTATTTCGACGCTTCGGATTTCGACGCTTCGGGCACAGGCTTCGCTGCCGACGTCTGGCTCCATAGGGCATCGGAAGAGGCAAGAGGAATCGCAGCCAGCGGCGCGACCGCCATCCCCAACGAAAATCTTCTACGCGTTATTTTTTTGCCATCCATGCTCATCGGCAAGCAGACTAACACAAAGAAGCGGCGCGATTTGCCTTCGCCGGAGCCTCGCTCCCGCCTCAATCCTCGTCGCCGCCCTCCGGCATATACTTCGGCGCAAGCTTCAAATCCAGTGCGGGAAGATGGGCTGCCTGAAGCTGCTGGTTCAAGGCCGGAACAGCGGTCGTCTGCAACTGCTTCCATGCCTTCAACACCTCCGTCAGCTCTTCGTTCGTATGCTCCACGGCCTTGCGCTGGGCTGCCGTCGGCATTGCGTCCGCCTGACCCACCGCGGTGTAGAGAGCGCTGGCTTCCTCGGTGACTTCATCCAATCCGGGCCGTTCTTCCTTCCTGTCCTGCCCGGATTTCGCGTAAGGCTGCCCGGACTTCAGTTCAGCCGCCCCTGGCTTCATAGGCATCGGCTTCACTGTCTCTGTCTTGACCTCAGTTTTGCCCGGCCCGTCCATCACATCTTTCAGACCGGCACGCAGCTTTTCAATCGCCGCAGAGAGCGGCAGAGCGGGCGCTCCCGTTGCCAGGGCGTCTGCCTGCTCGGTGAGAGAATGCGCCTGCAACGAAGCCTCGGAACTGGCGCTCACCATCGATACCAGCCTGCTCTCCAGACCGAAGAGGCCGGCCAGGTCCGCGCTGGTCGCAGCGACGCGCGGGTCCATCTTCACCGTCAGAGGAGCGCTGAGCATCTTGCCGCCAGCGGTGAGCCGAACAGTGTAGATACCGGGCAGCGCGAGCGGCCCTTGCGGAACGCGCGGCGTGTCGTGCGGCACGGCCGAGATTGGATACTCGTGCTGCGCGGCGATGGGAGCGGTGTAGCGCAAATCCCACACCCAGCGATGGCTTCCCGCAGTCGCCGGAAGAACGCGCGGCATGCGAATCCAGTAGAGCGGAATGAGCTGCTGGCTCAACTCCCGCTCCGTCGCGTAGGGGGCGTCTGTGCTTGCATACTTGCGCACTGCATTCCCCTTGCTGTCGAGAATCTCCAGCGTGACGGGGCCGGAGATGTTGCGCGGCAGAATATAGTCAATGGCCGCGCCGTCCGGAGGATTCTGCCCGGCAGGCTCGTCGATGGGCAGAGGCGTGTCTGTGTTTGTGCTGCGCCGCACGCGATAGGCCGAGCCCGGCTTGAACAGGAAAGGAGCGCCAGGAGCTGCATTCGCAGCATCAAGCTGGCGCAGAGCGGAGATGTCATCCAGTATCCAGAAGGAGCGGCCGTGGGTTGCCACCACCAGATCATTCCCCTGCACCAGGAGGTCGCGCATCGAGGTATGCGGCAGGTTGAGCTGAAGCGGCGTCCAGTGGTCTCCATCGTCCGGCGACATCCACACGGCCGTTTCGGTTCCGGCGAACAGAAGGCCCTTGCGCAGCGTGTCCTCCCGCACCGTATTGACGGGCGAGCCGTCGGGCAGGCCTGCGGCGATCGCCTGCCACGTAGCTCCACCATCATGCGTGCGGTAAATGTAGGGGCGCGGATCGTTGATGCGGAAGCGGCTGACGGAGACGTACGCTGTGAGGTCGTCGAAGTGGGACGCGCTGATCTGGGTCACCTTGCTCCACGGCGTCATAGCCGGCGGAGTGACATCCTTCCAGTGGGCGCCGCCGTCATGCGTCACCCATACCAGGCCATCGTCCGTCCCGGCCCAGAGGGTGCTCGTGGTTTGAAACGATGCGGCGACCGAATAGATCGCTCCCCTGCGCTTGGCTGCTGCTGCCGGGGGCAGCGGATCGAGCGACGCTGGCTGGCCCGAATGCTCGCGGGAAAGATCGGGGCTGATGGCGCGCCACGTCTCGCCGCCGTTGGCCGTCTCAAAGAGCACGTTGGCGGCGTAGTAGAGCAGGTGCTTGTCCACCGGCGAGAAGAGAATGGGCTCGGTGCGGTCGGCGCGGTAGTGCTCGCCCTTCACCGGCAGCGGCGTCACGTTCTGCACCTGACCGGTGATCCGGTTGTACTTCGAGACCTCGGTGCGCCCGGCGCCGTACACAATCTCCGGGTGCAGCGGGTCAGGCGCTGCGTAGCCGTACTCGATGATGCCCGCGGGATGCCAATCGCGGAACGTGATCTCCCCATCGTTGCCCCGGCTGGAGATGCACACGGAGCCGCTCTCCTGCTGGCCAGCGCACACCTGATAGGGGAAGGTATTGGTCGCGGCAACGTGGTAGAGCTGCGCCGTGGGCTGGTTGTACCAGGAACTCCAACTGCCTCCGCCGTTCACCGTCACGAGGGCTCCCTGGTCGGCCACCAGAAGGATGATGTTGGGATCTATCGGGTTGATCCACATGTTCTGGTAGTCGTCGCCGCCGGGAGCGCCGCGGAAGCTGGTCCAGGTCTTGCCGCCATCGGTCGAGCGAGTCGTCACAATGCTCGCGCTGTATAAGATGTCCGGATTCTTGGGGTCCACCTTGAGGATGGGCAGGTCGCCGCCGCCGATCTTCATCGCCGGCCGAGGGTCATCGGTGGCTTTGCGCCAGCTTTCGCCGGCATCGTCGGAGCGGTAGACGCCGAGGCCAGCGCCTGAGGCGTAGCCGCTCTCCACCGTTGTCGCGACCGTCGCGTAGATCCGTTTCGTTTCGCTGGCCGCGATTGCCACCTGTATCTGCACCAGGTTCGCAGGAAGGCCGTTGCTCAACTGCTTCCAGGTGTCGCCGCCATCGGTGGATTTGAAGAGGCCGCCGTGGGTTCCGCTGTACTGGTTGCCATCCTCCCACGGGCCCAGTCGCGACTCCCACAAGCCCGCGTAAACCACATTCGGGTGGGCTGGGTCGATTGCCACGTCAGAGCCGCCAATGCCCGGCCCCTTGTACAGAACCTTCGTCCAGGTCACTCCGCCGTCGGTGGAGCGGAAGATGCCGCGCTCTTCATTTGGCCCGTAGGGGTGGCCGAGGACTGCGGCGAAGAGCCGGTTGGGATTGTGGGGGTCCACCGCGAGCGCTGGAATCTGCTCGCCCTTGCGAAGTCCAAGGTGTATCCAGGTTTGCCCCGCATCGGTGGACTTGTAGATGCCGTCTCCTACGGACAGGTCGGGTCGATGCAGACCCTCGCCGCTGGCGACGTAAACGATGTTGCTGTCAGAAGGCGCTACGGCAATCGCACCAATCGACTGCGTTTGCTGGACATCGAAGATCGGGTTCCAGGTTCTTCCATAGTCGTCGCTCTTCCAGACGCCGCCATCGACCTGGCCCATGTAGAAGACGTTCGGCTGGTTCGCAACGCCACTGACAGCGCGCGTTCTGCCTCCGCGAAATGGGCCGATCATGCGCCAGTGCAGGTTCGGCATCGGCTGCGATTCGGCGGCTTGCGACGCAGCCATCGACTGCGGCTGTCCCTTGGCGGCCTGGGCGTGAGCGGACAGCAGCGGGAATGCCGCCAGCACAGGGACGAGAAGGCAGGAGGAAATGCGGCGAAGCTGCGTCATGGAAGGTCTCCGAGGAAGAAAGAATAGCCTAACGCACCCACGCATCGTTTCGTGAAACTCTAATTTAGTAGAGATGCGGTCCCTCCAGCGGCTCAAGCCGCGCTTAGGGCGAAGGTATCCCCTTCTAAGCTCCTTTTAGAGGAGTTCCTTCGATCGGCATCGGAAGCCTGCAATCGATTTAGCAAATGCTCGGGCAGTGGGGCGCAAGTGTGGCGATAGAATAGGCGCAGTGTCCTTCAATCGTCATTCTGTGTTGCGGCATCCGCAGTTCCATCTGCTCTCCAGCCCCCTTCTCCGGGCGAGCGCGGTGATGTGTGTGCTCGCCGGGAGCTGCCTGGCCCACAGTGCTCCTTTGCCGAACCTGCCTTCAAACCAGCAGGCTCCGCCCACACAGCAGCAGCCGAGTACCGTTCCCAGCCGGTTGCCGCCTCCTTCGCCGCTGCCGGATGCTCCTCTGCTCGGCGGACCTCGGAGGCACGGCCTGCGCCCTCCGGCTGCATTGGCGGTTCCCATTCAGGTTCCTCATCTGGACACACCGCCCACCGTGGAAGGCTTCCTGAGCGGCACGCCTACTTCTGCCGCGGCGCTCGCCATGCACAAGATCACTGGATTCATTGAACGGGACCCTGTGGATGGTCTGCCCGTCACAGAAGACACCTCGGCCTATCTCGGCTACACGCGGCGGAACCTCTATGTCGCCTTCATCTGCCATGAAAAGAATCCCAGCGACCTGCGCGTCCACCTGCTGCCGCGCGACAATTTGGAGGACGACGACAAGGTAGAGGTGACGCTGGACACCTTTTACGACCATCGCCGCGGCCTGCTCTTCCAGTCCAATGCTCTGGGAATCCAGGCCGATGCCTCCTTCACGGAAGGAAGCGGCGCAGACATGTCGTTCGATACAGTGTGGGACACATGGGGCAAGCGCACGCCGTTCGGCTATGTTGTTCTGATGCGCATTCCCTTCCAGAGCCTGCGCTTTCGCCAGACCGGAAAAGGGGAGCCGCAGGTATGGGGCATCGTGATGCGGCGCTGGATCGCCCACTCCAGCGAGCGTGCGTACTGGCCAGAGGTTTCGCGCAATGTTGCCGGACGCCTCACCCAGGAAGCAGCCATTGAAGGATTTGTGGATGTGCAGCGCGGCCACAACATCCAGTTCATCCCGTACACGCTGGGGCAGAGCTATCGCAAGCTGGATGACCGGAATCCACTCGCTCCGACATTCGACGATAAGCATTTCCAGGGAACCGGCGGTCTGGACTCCAAGTTCGTGATCCGCGACAGCCTGGTGCTGGACACCACGTTGAACCCGGACTTCAGCCAGGTGAACGTGGACGACCCAGCATCGCCGAATCAGCGTTTCCAGCCGTTCTTTTTGGAGCAGCGACCGTTCTTCATCGAAAACAGCAGCTACTTCCAGACGCCAATCGACCTCTTCTACACGCTAAATATTGTGAGCCCGCAGTTCGGAGCCAGGCTGAGCGGCAAGAAGGGGCCCTGGGCGGTGGGAATTCTCGCCGCCGATGACCGCAGCCCCGGCCAGGCGGCAGCTCCGGGCACTCCAGCCGCCAACACCCGCGCCTACTTCTACGTAGCCCGCATCGCGCGCGACATGGGGAAATACTCGAGCATCGGCGTGCTCTACACCGACCGCGAATATCTGAACAGCTTCAATCGTCTGGGCGGCTTCGACTACCGCTACCGCTTCCACAGAAAGTGGACGCTGACCGGGCAGGCCGTGACTTCGGCCACGCAGAACACTGACAACTCTACCCAGAGCGGAAACAGCTATAAGCAGAACCTCAGCTTTGCCGATGAGCACACTTTTTTCAGCACGACGTACAACGACACGGGCAAGGGCTTTCTGGACGAGGCGGGCTTCTTTCGCAGGCCGGATGACCGCGAAGGACATATTCACGCGCGGTATACCTGGAGGCCCAACGGAAAAATCCTGCTGACCCATGGGCCGGAAGTCTACGTGGAGCAGGACTGGGATCACACGGGGTTGCCGCTGGATAGCATCGCCCACTTCGACTACAATCTGCAATTCAGCCGCAACACCTACTTCAGCCCCTTCGTCGAAGCCGAAAATGACCGCCTGCGGCCATCCGACTATCCGGCGCTGACCCAGAACGTGGAATATCGCAGCCCCGCGGCAGGTTTGAACTTATCCACTTCGCCAGTGCCGCAGTTTGCGCTGAACCTCTCCGGCTATGAGGGGCAGGGGGTGAATTACAGCCCTCCCACAGGCCAAGGCCCGGGTTCGGTCAACGTCCAGTCTGCGAACGTGAGCCTGGAGCTGAAGCCGATTACGCGGCTCGACCTGCAAAACCGGTACGAGTTCGACCGCTTCCGCGATCCTGGCGCGGCATTGATCGCTTACGACGATCACCTGGTCGTCTCGCGCTGGAACCTGCAGTTGACCAATGCGCTTGCCGTGCGGCTCATCGGCATCTACCAGGGAACTCTGCCCGATGCCGAGTACACGGCGCAGCAGAACACGAAAGACCTCTTTGGAGATGCACTCATCTCTTACATTCCTCATCCGGGAACTGCGGTCTACCTCGGGTACACCACGGACGCGCAGAATCTTGAGCGCAATCTCTGCACCCGGCTGGCGAACCAAACCTGCAACCCGAACGGTATTTTTCTGGCGCACAACGGGGACGCGCTGATCGGCGACAGCCGCACCTTCTATGTCAAGTTCAGCTACCTGCTGCGCTTCTGAAGAGCAGCTATCCCATTGCAGTAAAATCCAATCCATGAACACACAGCTTCGTACCGCCCTCACCGAGGCCATGGAAGCAGCCGCCAACTCGGCGGGCATGGCCGTGCTCCGCGCGGAAGCTGGCGCGGACTACAAGGGATCGCCGACGGCGCGCTTCACCATCGGCAGCACTGCCGCAGCTCTGGCCGAACGAACGCTCACCCTCGAACTGAGCGAGCGGTTCGACTTCAACAAGCCCGGCCTGCTGCCTGGGATGACAGCCTACCTGCAGGAGTCCTCCAAGCGCCTCCGCAATCCCCGGCCGGATTGCGACGTGACCCTGGCAGGCCTGCCCATCAGCTTCGGGAAATTCCAGTGGCCCTTTCACCAGTCCACTTCGGGAGCGGATACGCTTGTTGTTCACGGCGAAGTGAAGCTGGAGGACGGCCACGGATCTCCTCTGCACGCCATGGTCGCGGCCAGCATGACTGTCACCTTCGCGGAGATTGTTCCCGCGCCGGAGCAGCCCTACGCGGAGAAGTTCATCTACAACGCCATCCGCAAAACGCTGGATCGCGGACAGATGGAGATGGTGAAAAGCGGCAACCGCCAGCCCGTCCCCGTCACAACGCGCTACTACAGCCGCTGGCAGAAGAAATTTATCTTCACGGATACAACAGAGAAACAGCGCATGGACTTTCTCGCGCTGAAGGTCTACTGGCTGTCTGGAGTACTCGGCGGCGGCGAGCCGATCTGGATTGCGGACCCACGCGATGCGCAGTACCTGAACACCCAACCGGAGGAACTGATGCGCATTGCCAGCGCCGTCGCTGGCGAAGGTCTGGTTCGCCTCACGGACGAAGGCGAGTACGCCTCTGCTACGCCCGCATTGCTCGACCTATCCGCAGCCTATGACGCCGAACTGGCGGCGGCGCTGGAGGCTACCAAGCCATCTTTCAACGAAGAAATGCGCGCCGGACACACCAATATGTAGTGGTTCGGCACAAAGTAGCGGTTCGGCGCAAGATGTAACTTTTCAATGCAAGGAACCCGGATGATCTGGAAATCGAGTCGCACTCTCCTCGCGGTAGCTCTGCTCTCCGCCGCTGCTGTGGCGCAAACGCCGCAGAATACGCCTCAGGACGCACACCAACCTGCGGCTCCCACCACCGCGACAGACAGTCCGGAAGGTCTTGCCCCCAACGGCGCGGATGCAGTTCAGCTTAGTTTTGCCGATGAGCAGGGCAAGCCCGTCTCCGTCCCACTGTTCGGCTTCCGCTTCGAGGGCGATCCGGTGCCCGCCAGCAAGCTGCACCTGAAGACCCTCGCTCCCGGCATGTATGAGATCAGCAGCCTTGCGTACAAGGTGGGCGAGTGGGAGTTCCGCGTCGGCGACGACAGCCCCTACTACGGCCTGGGCGAGCGCTTCGATACGCTGGACCACGCGCACACCCTCGTCCAAAACTCTTCGGTGGACAACGCGGGACCCAAGGGCTCCAGCACCTACCAGGCGATTCCCTTCTTCATGAGCCTGAAGGGCTATGGCCTGTGGCTGGACACCTATGCCGAAGCCAAATTTGACCTGAACGTGAGCAGCCGCGACTATGCCATTGTCCGCGTGCCCGCCGACCGGCTGCGCATCGTCCTCTTCGCAGGACCGCAATTCCCGAAGATTCTTGAGCGCTTCACCGGTCTCGTGGGCCGCCAGCAGTTGCCGCCGTACTGGACCTTTGCTCCGTGGATCAGCCGCGACTACCACCGCAACCAGGCGGACGTGAACGAGGACGTGGAGCGCACCCGGTCGCTCGGCCTGCCCACATCGGTCATCATGATCGACAGCCCCTGGGCCACTAACTACAACACCTACCAGTTCAACCCGAAGCAGTTCGACGATCCCGCAGCCATGATCCGCCACATCCACGAGGAGGGCTACAAGCTGGTGCTGTGGCACACCTCCTGGATCGACTCGAAGACGGATACGCCGAAGGAGAAGGGCTTCTCGGACAAGATTCCCACTGCCGCGGCGAGCAACTATGCCGAGGCCGCGCAGAACGGCTACTTTGTGAAGAATGCCGACGGCACTCCCTACGTGGGCCAATGGTGGAAGGGCACCGGGTCGCTGATCGACTTCACCAACCCGGCGGCCAAGGCATGGTGGCAGGGGCAGGTGCGCCAGGTCATCAAGCTCGGCGCGGACGGCTTCAAGGACGATGATGCAGAGGGCAGCTTTCTGGGCGATGTCGTGTTCGCGGACAAGACAGACCAGCGCCTGATGCGCAACAAGTACGCTGTGCTCTATAACAAGGCGATGGAGGAGCTGATCCAGAAGGATCTGCATGGCAACGGCGTGCTGTTCGCCCGCAGCGCCAGCGTCGGCAGCCAGAACATCCCCTTTCTGTGGGGCGGCGACAACGAGGCGAACTTCAGCCCGGAGAATGGCCTGCCGACAGTCGTCACTGCCGGACTGAATGCCGGA
>JAJZHR010000483.1 GCA_021810815.1 Acidobacteriota bacterium
GCGCCCTCTCGAAGGATCTCCCAGCGCCCGCTGCCGAGGCTCAAATCCACAATGGTTGTGGGTAGTGAGCGCCCGGTGGGCCCCCCGTCGATGATAAGCGGAACGCGATCGCCGAGCTGGTCGCGGACACACGCGGCATGCGTACACTCCGATGCGCCTTGCAGATTGGCGGACGTGGCCGTAATCGGCAAGCCAAGCTTTTCCACCACCGCGCGGGGAATCGCCGAGTCCGGAACGCGCAGGGCTACATTGCCCGTGTTGGCCGTGGAGCGCAAGGGCAGCTTGCTGCTGGCGCGCACGATGATCGTCAGGGGCCCCGGCCAGAAGCGGTCTGCCAGCTTATCAAGCATGGGGTCTGCGTCGCGCACCAGCGTATACGCCTGCGCCAGACTGGCAATCAGGAGAGAGAGCGGCTTGTGCTTTTGCCGCGTCTTGATCTGATAAATTCGCTCAACCGCGCGCAGATTCACCGGATCGACCGCCAGGCCGTAGAAAGTATCTGTCGGAAGGGCAACGACGTCTCCCATCTGAAGACAGGAGACGATGTAGTCAATCCGGTCCGGCTGGGGTTCATCGGGATGGACACGCAAAATTTCTGCGGACAAGAAGGCTAACCTCGGTTCCCCGAATTGCAGACGCCACAAAGACGGAAACTATCACAGCACCAGCCATGGTGCAAGTGAGATGCCCGCCGATTTGCACCCTTGTGCGCAGCGAAAGGCTTAGAATCGGCTAGGAGACGATGACACCGCACGCAGATGTCTGTTCGCATTGTACAGAGTAAACAGAATGAGCGCCTGAAAGAGCTGCGCCGCGCGCTGCGCGACGACGGTACCGGGGCATCGGGGCTGGTCGCAATCGAAGGGCCGAATCTGCTCGCGGAAGCGCAGAGAGCCGGCCTGGCGCTGGTGCGTGTCTTCGTTGCGCAGGAATCGACACACTTGCTCGATCCGCTATCTCCTGGACCGAAGACAGAGGTTCTGCTTGTGCCAAGGGATCTGCTCTGTTCCACGCTGGCGACCGAGACCCCTCAACCCATCGCCGCCCTTGTCGAACCGCCGGCGTGGGCGTGGGAGAACCTGCTCTGCAGCCACCCATCCAATGCGCCCCTCCTGCTGGTTCTGTGCGGGCTGCAGGACCCTGGCAACGTGGGAACAATTCTGCGCTCTGCTGAGGCCTTTGGATCCGCCGGAGTCGTCGCCCTTCCCGGCACTGCAAGCGTGTGGAACCAGAAGGCCGTGCGAGCCTCGGCGGGCAGCGTCTTCAGAGTTCCTGTGGTGCGCGCCAGTTTGGATGAGTGCTTCTCTCGCGTGCAGCGCGCAGGAGTGAAGGCCTGGGCCGCAGCCGTACGCAATGCAAAGCCGGTTGCGGATGTTGCGCTGGATCGGCCGGTGGCATTGCTGATTGGCAATGAAGGCAACGGCGTCCCGGCGGAGGTCATGGCAAAGGTGGACGGCGCCATCACGATTCCCTGCCCCGGACCGGTTGAAAGCCTCAACGCAGCCGTCGCGACGAGCATCCTGCTCTATGAAGCGGCACGCCAGAGAGCAGAGGCGGCACAAGCCTCCCACAAATCGCGAGCGAGCAGAGGATGAGTTTATTCGACGGCGAACCCGAAGGGCCCAGGGGCAGGCCGGCATCCGCGCCTCTTGCTGAACGCATGCGCCCCCGCACGCTGGAGGAGTACAGCGGGCAGGAGCATCTGCTCGGCCCCGGCAAACCGCTGCGGGTGCAGATCGAACGGGACGAACCGCAATCCATGATCTTCTGGGGACCGCCCGGAGTTGGCAAGACAACCCTGGCGAAGATCATTGCCGAAACGACGCGCGCCAACTTCATCGAGTTCTCTGCAGTCCTGAGCGGAATTAAGGAGATCAAGCAGGTGATGGCCGCCGCTGCTCAGGCTGCCGAACTGCACTCGCGAACCATTCTCTTTGTCGATGAAATCCATCGCTTCAACAAGGCGCAACAAGATGCATTCCTACCCTATGTTGAGCGCGGTACCATTCGCCTGATCGGCGCCACCACCGAAAATCCTTCCTTTGAGATCATCTCCGCACTGCTCTCGCGCTGCCGGGTCTACGTCCTTCAGCCTCTGAGCGAAGAGCGCATCGCTGCGCTGCTGCGACGAGCGCTCGAAGACCCCGAGCGCGGCTTTGGAACGCTCGGCATTGCTGCCGACGACGAAGCGCTGGCTCTCATCGCAGGCTACTCCAGCGGCGACTGCCGCAACGCGTACAACACGCTCGAAGTGGCCGTACAGCTCGCTCAGGAGGGTGCCCACAAGATCGACAAAGCGATCGCATCCGAGGCGATCCAGCAGCGCGTCCTTGTCTATGACAAATCCGGAGAGGAGCACTACAACCTCATCTCCGCGCTGCATAAGAGTGTGCGCAACTCCGATCCGGATGCGGCCCTCTACTGGCTGGCGCGCATGTTTGCAGCGGGTGAGGACCCGCTCTATCTCGCGCGGCGGGTTGTCCGCATGGCGGTGGAAGATATTGGCCTGGCCGCTCCGGAAGCGCTCAACCTTTGCCTCTCCGCCAAAGAGGCCATTGATTTCCTCGGCTCGCCCGAGGGCGATCTCGCTCTGGCAGAGGCTGTGGTCTACCTTTGCCTGGCGCCGAAATCCAACTCTGTCTATCTTGCGTATGGCGAGGCGCAGCACGAGGTCGAACACAAGCGGCAGGAGCCT
>JAJZHR010000484.1 GCA_021810815.1 Acidobacteriota bacterium
CCAAAGCGCTGCCAGACCGTCGTAATGTCGCCAACCACCACGATCTCCTTCGGTGCAAGCGCCACAGCGATCAAGCGGATGCCGCGACCCAGGTTTTCAGCCATCCGCGTCAGCGCGGCTACGGCGTGTGGGTCGTCCGCCTGCGACCGCTCCAGCAGGGTGTCGAAGGTGTTCAACCGCGCCGATGGAACCAGCTGATTGTAGTGGGCCACGGCGGCTCGGTTGGACGCCAGCACCTCCCAGCAACCGCGGCTGCCGCAAGCGCAGGGAGGCCCATCGGCGTCGAGCTGCACATGGCCAAACTCTCCCGCCAGGCCGCTCTCGCCGCGCAGCAGTTGTCCGTTGGCGAAGATGCTCGTGCTGATGCGCTCGGAGACGTTGACGACGACCAGATCGTGCATTCCGTCCGACGTACCAAACCAGACCTCGGACAGGGCACACGCATTGGCTACGTTATCCATCTTCACTCGCAGGCCGGTCGCGCGCTCCATCTTGGCCTTGAGACTCAGCACCGGCCAGTTCAGGTTCGGCGCGAAGATGAGCTTCTGCAATCCCAGGTCCGCGCGCCCGGGCAGGCTGATGCCGATGCCGTCGAACGAGAGTTCACCATGCGCCGCAAGCAGCTTGCGGATGGCGTTGACGATCGTGTTCAGCGCTTTGGCAGCGCCATCCGGAACGAGCACGATCTGCTGCGTGATGATGCGGCCCGCGAGGTCTGTCACGGCGATCGTCGTCTGCGCCGGATGAATGTCCAGCGCAATGATGGCACGTCTGGAGTTCACCTCCAGAAACGTTGGCCGACGTCCGCGCGGCAGGTGCCCTACAGCACCTTCCACGATCCAGCCTTCCGTGATCAGGTCCTCCACGATCAAGGAGATGGTGCTGCGCTGCAGCCCGGAGATGCGCGAGAGTTCGGCGCGGGAGATCGGCTGCTTGGTACGGATCAGGTTGAAGATGAGGTTGCGATTGATACGCCGCGGCGTCTTGTTCGAAGCCGTCTGTGTGCGGTTGAAACTAAAGCGCTGCATGGACAAGCCTCCGCACCATTGAGAGTGATTGCAGCAACGGGTTTCGATTCACGCATCGGCTCCATCGGCAACTGAGTTCGTACTGTTTATACCACCGGAAGCCGGATTAGTATTCGATGGAAACAAATTCGTTCTGCTGCGAGCTGTGCTGAGGCCAAAGGGGTTTTGGAGGGCGTTATATCCAGAGTATCGGCTGCCGAATGGGATTGGTGCGCAGAAGCTCGATCGCGCGTGGGTCAGGGTTCAGTGTCTTCCAGAGTGCGATATAGCTTGGCTCCTTGTACGCAAGACCCGCGAAGAGCAGGCTGGGCGGACGTACCGGTAGGTCGTCGAAGAACGCTGCGTCGTATGGAAACGGCCACAGCTTTTTGTCCGCGATGAATGGCTGCATGTATGCGGTAGCCGAGCGAAGACCGCGGCCATCGGGCAGTTGGAATGCGAAGAGATTGTCGTCCTGTGTGGTGAGAATCTGCGCCGTGGTGCTGAGCATATCGAGCGTAAAGAGTGAGGCTCCGTAGGGATTATGGCCCGCAACGGCGAATGGGAGGTGTCCATCGGCAGCGATCTGGTTCGGGATCAGCACGGTGCGAAAGCGGTCGCGACAGAGTTGTTGTAACCCGGAATCTGCGGTGAAGCGTGCAAACTCGGCCACCTGCATCGCCCAGCTGCAGCCATGCAGGTCTTGAGCGTCGCGTGCAGCCAGGCCGTTCGTCGAGGTGGTCAGCCACTGAAGATAGTCATGGAACCAGCCGCGCAACGCGACGTGATCCTGCAGGGAGAAGATGCCGCCATCGAGCAGGAAGGAGGCCGCGCGAGCCGTTTCCACCAGTTGGATGGTGTCGATGATGCCGCTGGCTCGGCCCTGCGCGACGCCGAAGATGGAGTCGGTGTACTGCAGATTCGGGTTCATGCGCGAGAGGGGATCGATGAACCAGGCGCGTAGATGCGCGGCTGCCTGCTCCGCGTAACGCTGGCGGCCGGTCAGCATCCAGGCGGCGGTCAACGCTGGGACGATGAGGCTGAGGCGGATCAAGGCCTCGCTGTGCGCGTGGAAGCGATCAGGATTGGCAAAGCCTGCCTGGCGAATGTAGGGCCCGCCAGGCCGGTCAGCATCCGGCCACCAGTCTTCGGCTTCCGTGTAGTAGTCGTGGAGACCGCCTGCGCTGCGCGGGCAGTGCGTGCTTGTGACGGTGATCGGCGCTGCGTTCAGATAGCCGTTGGCTGCGCGCAGAATACGCCCGCGATCAACACTCACGATCGAGGCGGTTGCCTTGGAAGACTCGGCCCGTAACACCCCTGACAACGGATTCCAGAAAGCTATGGACGCTGCACCAAGAAAGAAGTGACGGCGCGTAAAGGACGAACGCGGAACAAACATCAGGTGCTCCTGGGGACGGGCCGTTGGTGCTGGTGGCTGAAAGCGATTGTGGTGAAGCGGCCCAAGTTCAGTTATACGGCTTGAGCTGCAGTCGAGCATCGACGCCGCAGCGGCAGCCGCCTTGGAGGTCAGCGTCGCGCAAAATCTGGCTATACAGAAATATGGATAACATGACTACAGTTCTGCATAGCAACTTGTATGATGATTCGTCATCGGATTTCGGCAGAATGCGTCGCCGAAGGTGGCCCCGCCGCGGATGGAGCGGCTATGGAGACTTCATGGAAGGC
>JAJZHR010000033.1 GCA_021810815.1 Acidobacteriota bacterium
CTCCGAGGCGCTGGCCGATGTTCGTCGCCAGCGCGCCCAGCTTCGGCCCAAAGGCCAACTCCAGACCGAGCGAGCCCGGCTGCTTCTCCAACCCCGATCCCGGCTTTTGACCTGCTTCCGCCATCGCACCCCAAAGTTAGGGAACAGGGATCAGGGAACAGGGATCAGGAAATAGCAATCCAGGATCAGGGAATAGCAATCCAGAACTCCTGCTCCCTGTTTCGTTCCCTGAACCTGGACCCTATTCCGCACCATTTGATCCCTGCTGCTGCTCCCGTTCGCTGTTCCCTGATCCCTGTTCTTCCCTGTTCCCTGCTTTTCGTTCCCTGCTTTTCAGAACTGCATATTCAACATCTGCTGGTACGCTCCCACTGCCTTGTTCCTCAACTGCAATGCAAGCTCGAAGGCCATGTTCGCCTTCTGCGTCGCGATCAGAGCGTCGTGCACTTCCACTCCGCTGCCATTCAAAAGCCCCGTCACGCTCTGCGCCGCCCTGGCGTCCAGATCGCTGGTCTGCTCGATCACGGAGCGCAGAACGCCGGAGAACGGCGTCGCCGGAGTGCCACCCGCGCCAGAGCGTGCGGCTCCGTCGATGCCAGAACGCGCAGTGCTGGCTAGCTCGCTGGCCGCAGCAGCACCGACCCCGTGAACGCCCATTGCATGACTCATTCGCTCTCCTGCATCCATGCTCTTGCTCAAAGCTCACGGCTCAAAGCTGTCTCCCTACACGCTCTCCCTGGACACGCCGAAACAATCCTCCTGAGAGAGCCCCCTTCCAGGCCGCCCAAGCACTCCGACTACTTGCCAATGTCCAGCGAAGCCACAATCATGGCCTTCTCCGCCTGCACCGCAGAGGTGTTCATGCCATAGGAGCGTTGCGCTCCCATCAGATCGACCATCTCGGTCAGCGGATTGATGTCCGGGTAGGCTACGTAGCCGTCCGGGCCTGCGTCGGGGTGCTCCGGATCGTACCTCTGCAAGGGAGCGCTCTGATCCGCGACGATGCCGGACACCTGCACACCAGCCTCCGTATCCGGTTGCCCTGCTTGCATCGAAATCCCCAGAGGAACCACGCGCCGCAAGCCCGTCATCCCGCTGCTCCCAGTCCCAGCCGCAAGGCTTGCACTTGTTCCCGAGCCGAGTCCTGCTGCCGTTGCAGCGCCGATCCCCGCGCTGTTCCACGAGTTGGAATGCGCGCCCAGGCCTCCCTGCCCCAGCAGCGACGCCGCAAAGCTCTGCTCGCTGCCGGCATTCGCCGTCTGAAACACGACCTGCTGACGGCGATAGGGCCCTCCATCGGCGGTGCGCGTGGTCTCCGCATTGGCCATGTTGGCCGCAACCACTTCGGCGCGCACCCGCTCCGCCTTCAGAGCCGACCCGCTCACATCCAACACACCGAAAAGATTCATGCTCGCCTCCACAACTCCAGCTACTAAAATCGGGTGCAATATCGGCTGCAATTGCAGCCCGTGACGGCAGGCCTAAAGTCCTGCCCCTTCAAAGCCGGACTTGTTCAGAGATTTTCTGTTCCTGTTCCCTGTTCCCCGAACTTACTGCGCATGAATCGCGCTCAATATCTCCGCATACTGGCTCCGCAGCAGCGAGACGCCGGTGCGGAACTCCAGTTGCGCCTTGGCCATCTGCATCCCCTCGCGGTCGAGCGAAACGTTGTTGCCATCGGGCCGCTCAATCAGACCGCCCACTTCCTTCGCCACCGGAGTCGCTGCGTTCGCGCCAGCCTTCATGGCCTGCGCGAACTCCTGCTCGAAATCGATGCCCATGGTGTGGTAGCCCGGCGTGTCCGCATTGGCCACATTGCCCGCCGTCAGCTTCAACTGGCTGGCGGACAGGTCAAGATACTTGCCCACAGCCTCCGTCACTGGAGTCGTGATGTTCATCCGTTCCCTCCTTTTCACCGGGCATTCTCAAGCCACAGGGGTACTCCGTCGATATGCAGATAAGGGGCCACTCGTCAGCGCCGCTGCATAAGAAAGCTCTCAGGAGAGCGTGCGCAGGAAACAGGTTCGGCGGATCAGGGATTCAGACGGGCGGGTTCGGCCACTCGGAATCACTCCACCCTGCGCGACAAAGCCGCACGAGGATGAGCCAATCGACTCTCGAAGTATGGACACCTGAAGTTGTTCGGTTGGCTGAGAATCAGGCTGGCCCGCTGCCGAAGCATATGTCCTCCGGCTGAATCTCCGGCCGGTTGTCGGCGAGAATGGTCGCTCTCTCCAGCACATGCGCCAGCTCGCGGACGTTTCCCGGCCACGCATAGCCAATGAGCTTGCGCATTGCGGCTTCCGCGAGCCGCTTCACCGGAGCCTGCTCTCCCAGCTTCGCAAGGAAGTGCGCTGCGAGCAGAGGAACGTCCTCCATCCGCTCCGCCAGCGACGGCACATGCATGGGGAAGACAGCGAGGCGGTAATACAGATCGGAGCGGAAGCGGCCCTCCTTCGACCTCTGCTCCAGCGGCTGATGCGTCGCCGCGATCACGCGCACATCCACGCGCACCGGCTCATTCTCTCCCACGCGCTGCAGTTCGCCGCACTCCAAAAAGCGCAGCAGCTTCGCCTGCAGTCCCAGGGGCATTTCGCCAATCTCATCCAGGAAGAGAGTTCCTCCGTGCGCAGCTTCGATTCTTCCGGTGCGCGACTGCACAGCCCCGGTGAAGGCTCCGCGCGTATGGCCGAACAGTTCCGCCTCCAGCAGCGCCTCTGGAATCGCAGCGCAGTTGAGAACAGTGAACGGCTTGGACGACCGCGTGCTGAGCCGGTACAGCGCCCGCGCCACCACCTCCTTGCCCGTCCCGGTCGCACCCTCCAGCAGCACAGTGGTCGATCGCGGAGCCACCAGTCGCACCAGACGCGCCATCTTCCGCATCGCCGCCGATTCGCCCACCATCTCCGGAATCAACACAGTGTCCGGGGCCGGCATTGGCGTCGCAGCGTCCTTCCCGCCGCTGGGTGAAGTCTCTGAAATATCCGGGCGCGGAAGGTGAAGCGGCAGGTCTACCCATCCCGTCTGCATTCCTCCTTCCGCGAAGGTCGCGCACTTTGCGGCAAAGAGGTCGTGCTGCCGACGCATCTGCACAGCCGCATCAGCCCCTCCTGCAGCCAGAGAGACAGCGCCTCGGGAGCCGGGAATGCTGATCGGAGCGGCGTTCCAGGCCGCCTGGTCGAAGCCCCCTTTCCTGGGCGCGACATTGGCATCCTGCGGCACCACCTCCTCCTGCGCGACGCGGATAGCGTGGAGCAGTTCATTCCTGCGCGGGCTGCGCGCTGGCGCGGAAGAGTTGCTGATTGTGGGCGGCCCACCCACGGACGTGGAGCCCGATTGGCTGCCCTGCGCTCTGCTGGAGCGCGAAGCGCTGGATTCAGGATCCCCGCCTATCTGCACCAGGTCGATTTCCGGATACACCTGCTGCAACTGGCGGGCAAACTCGACCACCTCAAGATCCGGCAGCCAGGCGTCGAGAAGGAGCGCCTCCGCCGCAGCGTCGTCCAGATGCGCCAGCGCCTCCGCTCCCCCGCCCGCTTCGCGCACACGCCAGCGAAGATCGGTCAGCGACTTGCTCAGCCGCTGACGGAAAGAAGCGTCCGCGCTCGCCACGACGACCGTCCGCTGCAGCGCGGCGGCGGCCGCTGCTCTCTGGGTCGCGCAAACGATTTCCGGCCGAAGAGAGCGATGCTGCAGATCTGCATTCAGAGGCGCCTTCGGCCCTGTTCGAGGTTGCGGAGAATCGTTCTGCGGCAAGCGTCCCATTGTTGAAACCTCCAAACTTGTGCGCTGGCCTACCCTGCCGCCGCCACAGAGCCGGATCGCGCCGTCGTCCGCGTCTCCTGCGGACGGGAGGATTTCAGGACAGAGGCTTTGGGGAATTCAATGTCCACGCCAGCATTCCCGCAAAGGAACCTCGCCCCCATGGCCTCGGCCACCATGCGGGCGGCGGCGAGATGGGGCACGGGGTTGCGCGTGAAGTCGAAATCCGGGATATCGAAGGGCTGCCCAAGCGCGCATTCCCGGAGCCATTCCTCTCCTCCGCTCGGAGTGAGCCGCCATGCGAAGCGGACTTCCTCGACCCGGGGATAGGCAAAGGCTGCCAAACTGCCTCCCCTGGAAGAGGCCTGCGGAGCCTGAGACACTCCGATGGACGCGAACGCGAGGCCCAGTTCGCGAAACACATAATCCAGCCCCTCGATATTCACACAGATAAACGGTACCTCCGAGGGGCCCGACCTCGACCCGCGAAACTCTTTGTTGTCGGGCCGCCATGCGAATCCGTGGTCGAGAGCTGTCCTGCGCGCGTCCACTCTGCGCGCTCCCGTGCCATAGCGCCTGCCCAGCTCCAGCAAATCGCGAAAGGCGCGCACCATGGCGATGGCCCGCGCGCACTCCCGCGCGCTGTCGGCCATGGTGCCCCGCATATCGTCCACCTCCTCATGGTCCATGCCCAGTTCCAGGATGCATTGCAGAGCTGTGAGGGGCTGGCAGAGGCGATGCATGGCAGAGCCTGCCAGCGTCTCCTTCAACGGAAGCTGCGGCACGCACGCGACGATAAGGGACTCTGCCGCGCCAGGCTCGCCGCAGAGAGCCTCTGCCGCGTGAGCGTCAGCCGCAGGGGGGCGAAGAAGAGCATCCGCAGGCACTGCGGAAACAGCTTTGAGTCCGGTGCGGGAAATGGCCGCCGCCACGTCCTGGCGCGGCTGCTTGATGCAGGCGATGGACGTGCATATTGCCCCGCGATGGTCGCTTTGGCGCTGTGGATTCATCATTCGCATTGGGTCTCCCTCCAACTTCGGCAAGACAGTTGCAAACTCAGGGTCGTCATCTCAAGCCGTCCGCAGATGCCCTGCAACTCCAGCGACCACTCGCACCGGAATGGCCGCCAGAACAAATTCCCTCTGCGGCCGCTTGCGCATCGCGAAAGCCTCGTTGCGCTGCTCGGCAAGGGGCATCCGGCGTTGCGCGTCACGGTTCTTCAGACGGTAGCCCGTGCCGCGCACCGTCTCGATCCAATTGTCCATGCCGTACGCCGGCAGAGCTTCGCTCCCGCTTCCCTGCTGCGCGGACGCTTCGCCCAGCTTCTTCCGCAAATAGTTGACATAGACATCCACCACATTGGTTCCAGCGTCCGGCGACATGCGCCACACGCCCTCCAGCAGCGTCGCCCGGGACACGCACTGGCCGTTGTTGCGCAGCAGAAACTCCAGCAGGGCGAATTCCTTTCCCGTCAGCTCCACCGCGCGGCCATCGCACTCCACGCTCCGCTCCATCCGGTTCAGCGAGAGGGAGCCGCAGCGCAGAACCGGGTCAGCGTGCTGCGTCCGCCTCCGCTGGAGCGCTCGACAACGGGCGGACAGCTCGTGAAAAGAGAAGGGCTTCAGAAGGCAATCGTCCGCTCCCAGGTTCAAGCAGCGAATCCTCTCCTCCACCTCGCCGCGGCCGGTCAACACCAGCACCGACATCTCCGCGTGCGTCTGGTGGACCACTTCCAGCACCTCAATCCCATCCTTGCGCGGCAGGCTCAGATCCAGCATCATCAGCTCCGGCGCGTCGTCCATCACAGCCGCAAGCGCAGCCTCTCCGTCCCCCACCCACGCCACCTGATGCCCTTCCATCTCCAACGCCTTTTTCAGGTACATACCCAATGCGCGGTCGTCCTCAACCACGAGCACTCTCATGAAGCGATCCCCCCTCGGCAGCTTCCTGGTTACGCGCGCTGATTACTACCGCGCATTACCAAGCTCCTCTAGTGAAGCGAGATTCTCAATGGAAAAATTCATATCTGCCAACTACATAGGCCCAAAAGAGAACGCGGAAAAATCTGTTCCGAAATGGGGCTTAGGTAGCTATGCTCGCCCGGAAAAGAATGGCAAACCACGGGCCATCCGATGCACACTCCGATTGCGCCCAGGAATGCCCCGGAATTGTTCCCAGGGCTGCACAGACGCCCGCAGCGAGCTGAGATCGCAGGCTCTGCCGCCCCCCTACCGCAGCTTCTGCGATAAGGGCGATGCGGCGATTCGACGTTGTAAAGCAGCAACAGTATCCGCAGGTTTTTCCAGCTATGAGTCAGGCTTCCCTGCCGCATATTCTCCTCATTGACGACGAGCCGTCGGTTTGCTCGGCGCTTTCCCGGGCGCTGCTGCACACCTCGCCGCAGCATCCTGTGGCGATGGCCGCCTCGGTCACCGTCGCCCACAGCACGCGGTCGGCGATGGAGCTGATCCTCTCCGCAGAGGCCGAGCCCAACAGGCAGCAGAGCAGACAACGCGACAGACAGCAAGGCCCTGAGGCGGCGCTCGCCCGGCTGGACGGGCGGACATTGGACGGGCCGCGACACTACCCCTACGACCTCTTGATGGTGGACATGTGCCTGGGGCAGGAGTCGGGCCTGGACCTGCTGCGCATGCTGAAGCAGCGCTCCTGCGGCTCAGGCCCGGACGGCGCTTCCCTGCCGGATGGCGAGAACGCCCAGGCGCAGGCGGAGAGCTTCGAGGGGATAGGCCTGATGCTGCTGACGGGCCGCGCCACCGCCGAGCAGATGGCGCAGGCGGTGCGGCTCGGCGTGGACGACCTGCTGCTGAAGCCGGTGACGCTGCGGACGCTGCGCGAAGCCGTCGCCCGCTGCCATGCGCGCCTTCTCCAGCGAAGGTCGCAGATTGGCCAGTTGCGGGAGTTCGCCGACGAACTGCTGTCGCTGCGCGAGCGGTCCAATCTTGCTGCCAGAAGCTATGCAGCGCTGCAATCCGCTGTTCTGGAGGCTCTGCTGGGAGCGCTCTCTGTGCGCGAGCCGGGCTCCATGGAGCACTCCGTGCGCGTGCAGACCTATACTTCATTCTTCGCCCGGATGCTGAACTATCCGGAGACGCTGCGGCCGCAACTGGAGCACGCAGCCCTGCTGCACGACATTGGCAAGATCGGCCTCTCGGACCAGCTTCTCTTCCGTCCGGACGCTCTTGCTCCCGCAGAGTTGGAGCGCATGCATCCTCACTCCCTGCTGGGCGAGCAGATCCTCGGCCGCATCGGCTTTCTGCGTCCTGCCGCGCTCATCGTTCGCCACCACCATGAGCATTACAACGGACGTGGCTACCCGGACGGCCTCGCCGGCGAGGACATTCCGCTTGGCTCCCGCATCTTCGCCATGATGGACGCCCTCGACGCCCTGACCACCGACCGCCCCTATCGTCCCGCATCAGCCTATCGCGAGGCGCGCGCGGAGATCCTGCGCTGCGCCGGAGAGCAGTTCGACCCGCACCTGTGCGAATGCTTCGGCCGCATCCCAGCGGAAACCTGGCAGCAGATACGCATCCAGGTGGCGCAGAGGCTGCGCGCCCTGGATCCTATCGGCGGGAGCGGCGCACAAGTCGGCGCGCACAGCGGCTTCTCTTCGGCAAAGCTGCCCTCGGGCACGCGAGGCTAGTTCAGCACTCTGCCTGCCCGGCGCTGAATGGTGAGGTTGAAGGTGCGCGGGAGAAGAGCGGCAACCGGATTCTGCGCATCCTCCACAGCGACAACTGAGTCGCCCTGCTGCCCAGGGGAGCAGCGCATCATCCAGACGGAACTGAATCACACTGATACACGAAGCAAGGAGCCGCGCATGCTGGTCGGCGGTTCAAGGTGGAACCCGTTCCTGCCTCTGCACAAGACAAGGCTGTCGTGGATCCGGGTTGGTCGTGGATCCGGGTTGGTGGAAGATTGGTGGAGTTTGAACTGCCTGGATTCACAGGCTGAGACACAACTGATTCGCCGATGGCTTGTCGCATCCGGCATCCAATTCAGGACGTCCGATGCGGCAAGCTGGGCGAATATTCCGGCCGACGGTGGTTGCCGTCTTCCTTCCCCTATCGAGGAAGGCTCCGGGAGCAAACCCTCGCAACCTGCTGCGGGCGTACTGGCTCTGGCTGATGATTCTTTCAGGATCGAAGAGAAGCTCGACAAGAAACTCTCCTGCCAAATCATCGCCAGGAGCCAGCACGCGCGCAACAGGTTGCGACTTACTTTTTCTGCAAAGTGCGGATGTAGGCGATCACATCCTTGATCTGGTCATCTGACAGCACGCCCTTCTGCGCTGGCATCTTGCCCTTGCCATCGGTGGTGATCTTGATCAGATCGGCGTCCGACATCTTGATCGCATCTGCTGAACTGAACGAAGCCGCCTTCATGGCCTTGCCGGCCGGAGTGTTCCCCAGGCCGTCCACTCCGTGGCACATGGCGCACTTCGCCTTGTAGGTGTTGGCTCCGGCGTCCTGTGCCAGCGTTGTTGCCGCTGTGAACGCCATCGTCATTATTGCGATAGCTGCCAAAGTAATTCGGTTGCTCACTGATGTCCCCTTTTCAAGTTGGCTGCGTCTATCCGCCATCTGACGGCTAGAACTCATGATGCATGCTAAAGGTATACAGATTGCCGCGGAAGCTGCGCGGCAAGGTCGGTCCGATTGGCGTACCTTCCCCATAGCTATAGTAGTTCCATTCCGCCCGCACGGCCCACCCCGAGGCGATCGTCCAGGCGGCGCTTCCGTAGGGGGTCTGGTATTGCGACTGCAGCGACCCCGGGACCTGCCGAGGGTTGAGGAATTCCGTCTTTCCGTTGGCAGCGCTCATGCGGTAGCCCAGCGTCGAGCGGAAGTTCTTGACCGGAGCCAGCGTGATTCCAATCGATCCGTACTCTGTCGGAGCGTCGTAGTAGCCGCTTCCCAGGTAGATGTTGGTGCCGCAGTTGGTTCCAGCCGGCACTTGAGCCGCTCCGGCAGGTGCGGGCGTGTCGGCGAAGCACAGAGTGGATTGCGAGAACACGTCCAGGTAGCCATAGTTCAACTCCACCCCGTAGTGCTCGTTCGGCATCAGGCTCGCTCCAAACGTGGCGCTGCGGTTGTGGTCCAGATGGTTCACCAGGTACACGTTGTCGCGCCGCTCCAGATCGTTGTAGGTCCCCGAGATGGTGGCCCAGTCCCGCGGCTTGTAGGTGGTCCGCACCTTGTAGTGCTGTAGTTGCCGGGGACTGATCCGGGTGTACGCCTTGTCCGCGTAGGCCACTTCCACGTTCCCGTTGATCCTCCACTTGAGCGTGGGCCGCAGAACGGCTCCCATCAACCCCCCATTCTCGTGGATGTCCAGCACGGAATGCGGCTCGTCGTACGCGAGGTCGATGCTGCGGAGACGGTAGCGGTAGCCGATGGAGACACCCGCCCGCGACGATGGATCCCATGATGCGACCACCGTGTTGGTCACCGTCTTCATCCCCAGGAAATTGTCCGCGGTGGTGATGACGGGTGCCAGCGCCGCCCCCGGAGCGACCAGCATGGAGGTGCCGGACTGATCCACCTCAGACAGATAGCCGCTCGAGGGCTGGCGGAAGTACCAAAGGTCGTATTGCTCGGACAAGCTGAACTTCCGCGACACCTCCCACACCGCGCCGAAGTCCCCTGAGACATTCACGCGCTCCGCTTTGCCATAGCCGGTGACCGTGGATTGGCGGAGTTTCGTCCTCGTCTGCTCGCCGTTGAAGAACTCGACGTAGTTCGGCATCGTCATGCTGGCGCCGGTGTAGCTGAAGTGCCCGTTCATCTGGACATTCTTGATGTCAGAGCTCTGAAAGGTGAACTCCTCGGTGGGAACCAGCGTGCGGATCGGCGCCACCCGGGAGTATTGAAGATAGCCGTTGCAGGTCGGATTGGCGGTGGGAGGGCTGGTTGAGTTGCTCACGATCGCCGCTCCAGTGCAGGCCGGAACCGTGACATTGTCGAAGCCCAGGGAGACAGGCGCGCCGTTTGCGAGTTGCAGGTTCGCCCCCGCAAGCTGCCAGTTCGTATTCCCCTTGTAGTGCACAATATGCTCCGCGTAGGTGAGGAGCGTCCTGGTAAAGGGCTTCCAGTCCACCGCTCCCAGCCACACATCGGTGCTGTTGCGCCAGTTCTGAAGCAGTTGCGCCTCAATGCCGAAGTGAACGGAACTGTAGGTCGGCCCCTGATTGATATTTTGTGAATACCCAGCCCGGAAGCTCACCTTGGAAAGAGGGGCCAGGGTCAGGTTCACGTCCGTCATGCGGCGCACAGTGTTGAAGAGGTGCGGTGTGCTCTGCACCTGCGGAAAGGTGTAGCCGTTCGACGTGAGACCCGCCGGAACCAGCGGATTGTCCAGCAGGTTGTAGTCGAAGTATTGCCGGTCGCGCCGGAAGATCCCCTGGAAGTCGTAGATCTTGCCCTTCGACATGCGAAGCATGGTGAAGTCGTTGGGGTCTCCGCCGTAGCCCGCGCTGCTCGTCGTCAAGCGGTCGAAGAACGGATACCTCGCCTTGGCCACGGCATGCATGTCGAGCGACTGGGTCAGGACGCGCGGGCCGCTCTGCATGTTCACCAGCGTGTCATACATGGGACGGCTTCCAGAGTAGGAAGCGATGCGGCCACCGAGATCGATGGATTGATGGACGGCGTATCCATCGATGATGGTCTCCTTGGGCGCCTTCGCCTCCTGCGCGGAGGCGCTGGCGATCAGCAGAAGAGCGGCGAATCCTAAACCAGCTGCGGTGCGGAAGGCGGGGGCCCGATGAGATGGGTCGCAAGGCGCGAGACTTGGAAGTAGACAAACCATAAGATCACCAGTCCTCACTTGAAGAAAACAGAGCTTGCGTTTGAGCCATGTATCTGCGTGTGGCAGTTCGTGCAGACCACAAATTGAGCGGATTGATTGTGAACCGGCCCCTGCGGAGACAAGGCGTCGGACACGCCAGGATTCGTCGCCGAATGGCATTGCAGGCAGAGGGTGTTCACATTGCTCTCATTCAGCAGACGCGGATTCTGCGATCCATGGGGAGAGTGGCACGCGGTGCAGCCCTCCACCTTCACCACAGGGTGCTCGTAGACAAACGGCCCCGCCTTCTCCGAGTGGCACTTGGTGCAAATGGCGTTCTGGTCCGCTGTGGACCGAAGCTGGGTGGGCTGGAACGTGCCGTGAGGATCATGGCAGTCGGAGCATTTCAACAGCCCCTCATCCACGCGATGGTGGAATGGAGCTGCAAACGCCGGCTTCACATCCGTGTGGCAGGTGTAGCAAAGCTTGGGCTGCGATGCCTTCA
>JAJZHR010000485.1 GCA_021810815.1 Acidobacteriota bacterium
GGGATTGACCTGCACGGTTCCCGAGGGGGCGTTCTATGTGTATCCGAACGTGTCCAGCTTCTTTGGCAAAGGCGGCGTGAAGTCGGCTGCCGACATTGCGACCGGTCTGCTGCAGCAGGCGCATGTGGTTGTGGTGCCGGGAGAGGCGTTTGGAACGCAGGAGCACATTCGGCTGTCCTACGCTGTCTCTCACGATGCTGTGGATGAGGGCGTGCGGCGGATGAAGGACTACTTCGCCAAGCTGGGATAAGGCCAACTGCAAGATCCTTCCCTTGCGCTCCGTTTCCTTGCGCTCAGGATGACAACCGAAACCTATAAGGCCGCAGACCTATGCTGAACGCACCGTTTCGAGTTGCGCCGTTCTTTCGCACCCGTCCCTGGGGAGCGCGCGATCTTTCGCCGTGGTACGACTACAAAGTTTCGCAGTCGCCGGACGTTGAACCCATTGGCGAAGTATGGCTGACGGGCGACCAGTGTGTGGTGGAAACAGGGGCATGCGCCGGTATGACGCTGGATCAGGCGACGCGGGCAAATGCCGTCGATCTGCTGGGAGCCGGGCACGCCAACGGGGCGCAGTTCCCGCTGTTGATGAAGGTGCTGTTTCCTCGCGAGAAGTTGAGCGTGCAGGTGCATCCCGATGATGTGATGGCGCAGAAGTATGGAGAGCCGCGCGGGAAGACGGAGTGCTGGTATGCTCTGGACGCTGAAGAGGGAGCTAAAGTGGCGCTGGGGATGAAGCCAGGCAGCACGCCAGAGACCGTGGCTTCGGCGATTCAGTCGCACACCCTCGAAGGGATGCTGGACTGGCTGCCGGTACACAAGGGCGACATGTTCTTTGTGGACGCGGGAACGGTGCACGCCATCGGGCCCGGCTCGGTTCTGCTGGAGACGCAACAGAATTCGGATGCTACTTATCGGCTTTATGATTATGGGCGTCCTCGGGAGCTGCATCTGGACAAGTCTTTTGAAGCCATGCGGATGCAGACGGGTGCTGGACGTGTTCCTTCCACGATTGACGGGGATGGGGCGGAGATTCTGTTGGCGTCCAAGTACTTTAGAGTTGAGCGGATACGGTTTTTTGACGGAGCTGCGCGGAAGCGGCTGGACGCGGTGCAGATGCTCTTTTGCGCGGTGGGCGGGCTGGTGATCGACGGCGAGGGTTTTGCGCCGGTGCGTCTGGAGCGTGGGCAGTTGGCAGTGATTCCAGCCTCCTGCGGCAACTGGCGTTTGCAGGCGGAGGCAGGGTCGGAAGCGATTCGCGCCATTGCGTGCTGAAGGCAGCATCCGGCGCGTCAATAGGCCGAATCCGGATTCTTCCATAGAAGGAATCCGTTTAGAATCGAGCGAATGCCCATTCCAAGCAATCAAAGCACGACAGCATTTGCCCCTGTGATTCTGGCGGGAGGCAGTGGCACGCGGTTCTGGCCGCGCAGCCGCCGCAGCCGCGCCAAGCAGGTGCTGGCTCTGGACGGCGAGCGGACCATGATCCAGCAGACGATGGATCGCTTGCTTCCGCTGGCGGCCATCGACGACGTCTGGGTCATCACCAACAGCCTTCTGGACGCGACCATCGCGTCGCAATTGCCGGGCATGAAGGCGCAGCGGATTCTGAGCGAGCCCGCCGCGCGCAATACAGCGCCCGCCGCTGGACTGGCCGCGTTTCTGCTGGAACGCGACGCTGCGGAGACGGTGATCGGCATCTTTCCGGCGGACCATGTGGTGAAGGACACGGATGGTTTTGAGCAGGTGCTGCGCAGGGGCATAGGGGTCGCTGCCGCCGGAGAGAACATCGTCGTTCTGGGGGTCACTCCGACCCGGCCAGAGACGGGCTACGGCTACATCGAGACCGGCGCTGCGGTCGATGTGGGCGGAGAGCGGCCGCGCCGCGTGGTGCGCTTCACGGAGAAGCCCTCGCGCGAGCGTGCAGAGGCTTTTCTGGCGGCGGGGAACTATCGCTGGAACAGCGGCATCTTCCTCTGGTCGGCGCGAACGCTGGCGAACGCCCTCCGCGAGCACTGCCCCGCGATGGCGGTTTTGCTGCAGAGGATCGCCGAGGCGCATGGAACCGCCGCATTTGAGCAGGTTTTCGCCGATCTGTATCCGCAGTGCGAGAACATCAGCATCGACTATGCGGTGCTGGAGCCACGCTCGGCCAAGGGAGAGGCTGCGTCCGGCATCTATTGCCTGGAAGCGGACTTTGGATGGAATGACATTGGCTCCTGGGCGGCGCTGCAGGAGCATAAGGCAGGGAACGGGGAAGACAGGGAACAGGAAAGACAGGGAACAGGCGAACAGGGAACTCGCGAACTCGCGAATGTGGTGGAGGGGGCGGATTGTGTCGCCATCGACGCGACGGGGAATTATGTGTTCGCTCCGGGAAAGATGGTCGCCCTGGTCGGAGTGGAGGGGCTGGTGGTGGTGGAGACCGAGGATGCGATTCTGGTGACGACGCTGGAGCAGTCGCAGGATGTGGGGAAAATTGTCAGCGAGTTGAAGCGTCGCGGGCGGGAAGACCTGGTTTAGCAGCAAGGAGCACGGCGGGGGCATCCGCAAGGGGAATGAAGCAGCAAGTGGGCTAGCAGCCGGATGTTTGCCTTGTGGAGAGACAGCAGATTCCTCCGCTTCGCTGCGGAATGACAACCAGAGGGGCAACCGCAAAGGCAAAGGGAACGGCAACCGCAA
>JAJZHR010000034.1 GCA_021810815.1 Acidobacteriota bacterium
GCTTCGACAACGGCACCCGCGAAGGCGATGGTTCCGCCCTTGCCGCCGACGTCTTTCGTGAGGTGCTTGCCTTCGATGTAGACCTTGTCGAGAGCGCGCTCCACGAGATTGGCCATGTCCGGCTCATCGATATGATGCAGCATCAGGATGGCGGACTGGAGCAGGGCGGTGGGGTTGGCCATGTCCTTGCCGGCGATGTCCGGAGCGGAGCCGTGCACGGCCTCGAAGATGGCGCACTCGCTGCCGAGGTTCGCTCCGGGGACGAGGCCGAGGCCGCCGACGAATGCGGCGCAGAGGTCGCTGACGATGTCTCCGTAGAGGTTCTCCATCAGCAGCATGTCGTACTGGTAGGGGTTCATGACGAGCTGCATGCAGGTGTTGTCGATGATGCTCTCGGTGTAGGCGATTTCAGGGAAGTCCTTGCCGATGTTGCGCGCGCATGCGAGGAAGAGGCCGTCGGACATCTTCATGATGTTGGCTTTGTGGACGGCGTTGATTTTTTTGCGGCCATGCTTGCGGGCGTACTCGAAGGCGAACTTGGAGACGCGGGTGGAGGCCTTCTCGGTGATGATCTTGATGGACTCGACCACGCCGGGGACGACTTCATGCTCGATGCCGACGTACTCTCCCTCGGTGTTTTCGCGGACGATGATGAGGTCGACGTCCGGGTAGCGGGTGGTGAGGCCGGGAAGGTTCTTGATGGGCCGGAAGTTGGCGAAGAGCTCGAACTTCTTGCGCAGGGTGACGTTGATGGAGGCGAAGCCGCCGCCGATGGGGGTGGTGACAGGGCCCTTGAGGGCGACGCGGTTCTTTTCGATGGATTCGTACAGCGCGCGTGGGATGTATTCGCGGTGCTGCTCGAAGGCCTCTGCTCCGGCGGCGAAGCTCTCCCAGTCGAAGGCGACGCCGCAGGCTTCTCCCGCTGCCTCCAGGATGCTTACGACAGCGCTGCTGACCTCCGGCCCAATGCCGTCCCCCGGAATCAACGTAATTCTGTGCGTTCTGATCTCGCTCATCGAATCTCTGCTCCCTTGCTTCACAACTAAAAAAAATAGCCAGCCAAGCCGCAGCCGGTAGTTCCGATCCTTGTTCGGCTCTGAGGCTGAATCCCGCAGCGCTTGCTTTCCTCAGTCCCTGCTTCTCTTGCGGAGGTCGTTCTTGTTCAACAATTCTTCCAGCTCCGCCTTGAATTCGCGCACGTCCTTGAAGTCGCGATAGACGGAGGCGAAGCGGATGTAGGCGACGGTGTCGATGTCTTTCAGGCGGCTCATAATCAGTTCGCCGATTTCGCTGGTGGTGCGCTCGCGCTCCGGCGAGTCGACCAGATAGGTTTCGGTCTCGTCCACGATGCTCTCCAGCTTCGAGGCGGAGACGGGGCGCTTTTCGCAGGCGCGGAGCAGGCCGCTGAGGACTTTCTGGCGCTCGAACTTTTCGCGCCGTCCGTCCTTCTTGACGACCATGTAGGGAATTTCGTCGATGCGCTCGTAGGTGGTGAAGCGGCGGTTGCAGCCTTCGCACTCGCGCCTCCGCCGTATCGCGTCGGCTTCTTTGCTTTCGCGCGAATCCACGACCCTATCCTGCGCGAACCCGCAAAAAGGACACTTCATTGCTTCCATTCTAGCAGCGGGCGGACATGGGCATCGAGCGGCACGCGGACTTGGGCATCGAGCGGCGTGCGGATGCGGATGGCTCAGGCTTCCGGCTGGTGCTGGCCATGCTCCATGTGCTCTACATGCTCCACGGCTTGCTCGCTCTGCTCCGCCACATCGCGCAGGGATACATGCTCGATCTGGGCCCAGAGCAGGCCGACGGGGACGATGCTGAGGAAGGTGACGACGAGCAGCATCGCTCCGCAGCCCAGCGCGGGCTCCCATGCGACGCCGAACAGGGCCTCCATGGTGGCAGAGGTGACGGCGATCTGGGTGAACCAGCCGACGATGGGCAACTGGATGAGCGAGCCGCCGATGCTGGCGGCCATCAGCAGCATGCATTGGGAGAGGGTGATGTGGGCGAGCACGGGCGACTCGACAAAGGCGCGCATGGTGAGCCAGTAGGCGGCGGCGATGAGCCCCCACATCAGCAGCGAGATGAGTGTCGCGGCGGCTGCGTCGGCCATGGACTGAAAGACGTTCAGGCCGTCGCGGAAGATACGGATTTTCTCGCCTGCCTGGGTTCCGAGCCGGGGCGAAAGTGGATTCAGCAGGCGGGTGGTGACGGCGGCGACGGCGTTTCCGGCGAAGCGGACGGCGAGGGTGAAGATGGCGATGGCTGCCATTCCCAGCAGGCCTGCCGCAGCGGCGCGCTTGAAGAGTTCGTAGTGGGGAAGGCTGGCATGGCCGGGGGTGAGGAAGAGGACGCCGGAGAAGACGAGGCCGACCGCTCCGAGGTCGAACATGCGCTCGACGGCGTAGACCGCGACCTGGGATTCGAGGGGCAGGGAGGCGCGCCGCGCGACGAGGTAGGGGCGGACCAGATCCGCCAGCCTGCCCAGCAGAGCGACGGCGGTGAAGCCGATCACCTGGGGGCCGAGAACGCTCCACGGGGAGACGCTCTTGGTCGGCTTGAGGAAGATGGCCCAGCGCCACGCGCGCAGCACGTAGCCGACGTAGATGCAGCCGGTGGCGATCAGAAGCGTTTTTTTGTCGGCGTGGGCCAGTTGCGCCTTGAAGACGGCCCAGTTGAAGTGCGCGCCGCGCAGCTTCCAGGCGATGAACGCGATCAAAAGACCAACCAGAATCCAGACAATCCAGCGCTTGCTCTTCATAGGGAAACTCTGACCAGGTGCATGTGCGGCCCCTCAGCGGCTAAAGCCGCGCAGAGTGCGCAGCATTTATGGATAGGCTGAAGCCCATCCCCTTCGAGGCGGGATTTGGTTTGAGTTCTCATGCAGGGCGGAATTTGGTTTGAGTTCTTATGCGAGACGGGATTTGGTTTGAGTTTTCATAGAGCCGACTCCTGCGCATGCTGCTATTTTGCGGCCATCAACCGCTTGCGCGCGTTGAACTGATGGATGACGCGGGCCACATAGGAGCGTGTTTCGCGATACGGCGGAATGCCGTGCCATCGGTCGACCGCTGCCGGGCCTGCGTTGTACGCAGCGAGCGCGAGGGCGAGGTTGTCGTGATAGCGCCGCAGCATCTGATCGAGGTAGGCAGCGCCGCCGCCGATGTTCTGCGAGGGAGCGAAGGCGTCCGCAACGCCGAGGCTTGCGGCTGTGCCTGGCATCAATTGCATGAGGCCCTGGGCGCCGGCGGGAGAGACGGCGCGGACATGGCCTGCGCTCTCCGCCTGGACCACGCTCCACAAAAGGTCGGCGTCCACGTTGTGCCTGGATTGCGCATCGGCAAGCAGGGGAGCCATCTCGTTCGCGGACAGTTTTTGAGCTGCGGCATTTTGCGCCGCAGCGCGGGCGCTTCTGGAAGATGTATTTGCGGAAGAGGCATCTGCGCCGACGGTCGCGGGAGAGCGGTATGCTGGCGGCGCCTCAGGCAGAGGGTCGATCCGTGCGATTTCCGCCGCCTCAACCTCCAGGAAGTTCTGCGAGGCCGAAGCGCTGGCGGATGCTCCCTTCTGGGGAAGCAGATAGAGTCTCACCCGGTCGCCTTCCGCCTCCTGGCGGGCGCAGTCCACAGCGAACCCGTTGCGGAGCGTGACGTGCTCCGCGGCGCGGGTGGTCGCAGGGGCCAAGCAGGCCGACAGTGCGGCGATTCCGGAAAGGACAGGGAGCATTCTGCGAGGGCTTCGCATCAACCTTCAGCCTACCATTTCGCTTGCTGTGCGCGCCAAGCAGGCAGCCTCGATTGCCACGGCGGCACCGTCGGCGTCGTGGCCCTCGGCGAGGGCCCAGCCGAGGTTTTGGGCGGTCTCCAGGAGGCGGGCAGGAGCGTTGGCCATGACGACGGGGCGGCCTACGACCTCGAGCATGGCAACGTCGTTCCAGTTGTCTCCGATGGCCATGATTTCCTCCGCGCCGACACCTCGCTGTGCGGCGAGCCGGAGAAGGGAGCTTCCCTTCGAGCATCCTGCGGGAAGGATGTCCACGATGCTGAGGTCGCGCTCGGGGTACTCGGTGCGGTGTACGGCAATGCGGGCCGCCAAGGCACCGTTGCGCAGCAGGTCCTCTGCCGAGCGCATGCGGTCGATGGTGCCGCAGAGCATGGCCTGCACGGGAGCGTCCTGCTGCAGGGCGAGTTCGATGGGATCGAAGCGGGCGATGTATCGCTCGTTGGCGGTCATCCAGCGGCCGATGCTTTCGGTCAGTTCCTCCAGGCGCTCGACGGCCATTGCGCCGCGCGAGTCGTCTCCATCGGGGCCAACTTTGTCGAAGGTGAGCACGAGGGCGTTGCGGTAGGGGAGCAGGTGCTGGCAGAGTTGGCGGGCGGTTTCGAGGGGCAGCAGGGTGCGGTGGAGCAGATCCGCGGCGATGGTGCGGGTGACGGCTCCGTTGGAGCTGATGACCGCTTTGGAGGGGTGCAGGTCGAGGGAGCGCAGGGTCTGCATGGCGAAGCTGTGGCGGCGGCCGGTGGCGATGACGACTTCAACGTCGGCGGCATGGGCGGCGTTCAAGGCGGAAAGCGTGCGGGGGCTGACTTTGCCGGAGGAGTTGAGCAGCGTTCCGTCCATGTCCACCGCGATCATGCGCACGGCCGGCTTCGATTGCTGCTGCGCGGTCTTCATATTTACAAGGCTACAACCTCGGGCGGGGAGGAAGCGCGATTTGGCCGGGGTGGCGATGGGGGATCGGGATTGCGGGCGGTTTGGAGCAGGCTGCGATGGCTGCCATCCGTGTACCATCTTGAGCATGGCGTCCCTGGAGAATCCGCGCTGCTCGCTCTGCCACGCTGAAGTGCCTTCGCAGGCGCAGGGGGAGATTCTGTGCGCCGTTTGCGCCGGTCTTGCAGCAGCGACCGATGAAGACCTTGAGGCGGTGCGGCTTCGCCGTTTGGGGCAACTGCCGCCCTCCACGCGGGCGGGCGGCATTATCACGCCGCAGTAGCCGGGGCGCTAGCCTGTTCCTTGAACCTCGTTTCCGGAACCTCGAATCTTGAACCGCAAACCTTGAACAAGCTGGATTTCCGAACACGCTGGATTTCCCCGAAAGCGGAGCATTCCCTGCAACGCTGAGCATTTCTTTGAAAGCCGAGCATTCGCCAACAGGCCGAGCATTGCCCAAGAGCCGCAGATTTCCATGAGAGTCAAGTCCATCCGAGCAGAAATCCCGCCCATGCTTCACCTGGCCGTGCCGCTGGTGCTGGCGGAGCTTGGATGGATGTCCATGGGCATCGTGGACACGGTGATGGTGGGCCACCTGCCCAACTCGGCGGTTTCTCTGGGGGCGGCGGCGCTGGGGCAGGTGCTGTTCCACACGCTGGCGTTCGGGATCGGCGGCGTGCTGCTGGGTCTGGATACGGTGCTCTCGCAGGCGTATGGCGCAAAGCGCATCGACGATGCCAACCGGTCGCTGCAGCATGGTGTGATCCTTGCGGCCGCGCTGACGGTGGCGCTGATGGGGATCACGGCGCTGATGCCGCTGGGCCTGGACCGCATCCCCATGGATCATCGGGTGCTGGAGCATACGCTGCCGTTCCTGAACGCGCTGAACTGGAGCACGCCAGCGCTGCTGCTTTGGATGGTGCTGCGGCGGTACCTGCAGGCGTTCAACCACGTGCGGTCGATTGCGGTGACGCTGGTGTCGGCGAACCTGATTAATATTCTGGGGAACTGGCTGTTCATTTTCGGGCACAGGTGGGTTCTGGAGCTTGGCGGGCGGGCAGTGGTGGTGGCCATTCCGGCGTATGGAGTGACGGGGTCGGGGGGGTCGACGATGGTGTCTCGCTGCTACCAGGCGCTTTTCATGCTGGCGGCGGTGATTTATTACGACCGGCGGCACGGCTACGGATTGTTGAAGACGAAGTTCCGCTATGAGTGGGAGCTGCTGCGCGAGCTGATTGTGATTGGCGGGCCGGTGGGAGCGCAGATCTTCATCGAGATCGGGGTGTTCGCGGCGGTGACGGCGGTGGTTGCGACCTTCGGGCCGCTGCAGCTTGCGGGGCACCAGATCGCGCTGGACTGCGCCAGCTTCACGTTCATGGTTCCCATGGCGGTGAGCGCGGCGACGTCGGTGCGCGTGGGGCAGGCCATTGGCCGCGAAGACCCGCGAGGAGCGGATGCTGCGGGGTGGGCCGGCATCATCCTGGGGGCGGGTTTCATGCTCTGCTCGTCGGTGGTGTTCGTTTCGATTCCGCGGCTGATCGCGCGCGGATTTTCGCCGGATCCTGCGGTGATCGCCGCCGCTGTGCCGCTGATCTACGTGGCCTCGGCGTTCCAGTTTTTCGACGGGATACAGATTACGGCGACCGGAGCCTTGCGCGGCGCGGGCAACACCAAGGCGGGACTGATCACGCACAGCATCGGCTACTGGTGCGTCGGTCTGCCGGTGGGGCTGTTCTTCGCGTTCCGGCTGCATCTGGGGGCTCTGGGGCTGTGGATGGGACTGTGCGCCGCGCTGATGATCGCAGGAATGGCGTTGATTTCAATCTGGAGAAGGACGGCGCTGGGCCTGAGCGCGTGAATCGCGCTGGCGTGGCAGGGCGCAGAGGCCGGATCGGCTGGCTGCGCGGGCAGCGACAGAGGCGTATTCCTACTTCTTTTTGGGCGTCGCTGGAGGCAGAGGCGGAGGCAAGGGCGTGTTGTCGTCCGGAACCATGTTGACGGGCGCTGTGGGGTCGGTGACGACAGGGGCGGCTGGAGTCGATGCGGGAGCGGGCGAGGTTGTTTCTGGAGGGGCGGTGTTCTCCTGCGCCTCTGCCTTCAACTGCCGCTGGGTCTGGAACTGCTCCTTCAAGCCCCTCTCCGCGGCCTTCCGTGTGTCGGGCTGTCCATCGCGCACGGCCAGGGCGGCTTTGTACTCGGCCAGGGCGTCGGTGCGCTTGTTCTGAATGTCGTCGATGCGGCCGAGATAGATGTGCGACCAGGCCAGAGTGCGCAGGTCATGCGAGAGCTTGATGGTCTGCTGATAGCTGGCGGCCGCCTCTTCCATGTCCCCTTGCATGCTGGCAATGCGCGCCAGCAGGAAGTTGGCCCTGGCCAGGTCGCCTGTTTTGGAGTCGAGCGTCTTCTGCGCGAGGGCTTTTGCGCCGGCCACGTCGCCTTTGATCAGGTCCATCTCGGCCAGATCGAGTCCATGGAGCTGGCGCGGAGCGCGGCGGACGACATCGGCCGATCCCTCGGGATAGAAGTCGATATTTTCGGCGATCTTCTCCTGCTTGGAGATGTCCATGCTGAAGATCATTTCGCCCATGTATTCCTTCAGGCTGACAGGATTCCTCTCCAACTGCTGCATCTGCTGGTAGAAGTATTCGGTGAGGATGTAGCCCTGCCGCATGTCGCGCTCGACCAGGGCCTGGCGCGCCGCCTCTGCCTGCTTCAGGTAGTTGGAATACTCCTGGCTGTATAGCTCGAGTTCAGCGCGCTGCTTCACGGCACCCGGGCGGACGGGGGGAGTTTTGCCGGTGACGGCCTGAATGTCGAGCGTGCGTGCCTCGATGGCGCGAATGAGGCACTCCGTCATCAGGGCGATGATGTCGCTGCGGTAGGTGAAGTCGAGAGGAGCGTCGCGGACGGTTTTCAGCAGCGGGAGCAGCGGCTCCATGGAGGTTGCTTTGGCGTAGACCAGAGGCTCGATCTCATAGTGCAGAAAGGTGTGGCGAATCTGGTCCATGTTGATGGAGATCGTGTCGTTCTTGTGTGCCTTGCCAGGGCTGGCAGGATCGGCGGTCGAGCCTGCTGCTGCCGGGGCCGCTTTCCGCACGGGCGAGGAGACCACGATGTAGTCGCCGCCGTAGATGCGGGCGTTCGTCTGACCCGGGGCGAGCATGGGCTCCAGCAGAACCAGGAAGCGGCGGTCGTTGTAGCCGCTGGTGGGCTGCTTCAGGTAGATGTTGGTTTCCATGATGGTTTTGGTCAGGGGATCGTGAACCAGATTCTCGATCTCGTCGTAATCGGGGCGATGCTTGACCCATATTTCATGCATCTGGATGGCGGCGGCGAACCTGCGAAGCTGGGGCAGAATGCCCATGACCTGGGTGGAGTCCGGCGGCATCTCGGTTTCGTCGGTGCCCGGCTCGAGCGCGGGGGGAGGGGTGAGGTAGAGAGCGAGGGAGATGTATTGGGCGAGGTCGCGGCCGGGATCGCTCAGGCGGTGCTCGCGGATGTATTCGCACATGCCGTCGCGGGCATCGCGGGCGGGGGCAGAGGCTGCCAGCGCGTTGTCCACGTCGGAGCGCACGGCCTTGCGCACGGGGTCGGACTGGTCAAGCTCGTAGTCGTATCCGCAGGCGTTGAGAGCGACCGCGACGTCGAAGAGGGCCTCGCTGGATTGGACGCTGATGGGGGGGCCGGTCGGGTCGACTGCGGTGGGCGGCGGCGGAGGTGCTTCGGGCGTTTGCGGGACTTCGTCCGGAGCGGGAAGCTCCACGGCTCCGGTGGTTTTTCCGATGGAGATTTTTCCGGAGCTTGAGGTGGAGGTTGATTTTGTCTGCTGGCAGAAAGCGCGTGGGGCCGGGGACAGAGCGAGGGTCGCAAGGACAAGCGGAGCGACGGCAAGAGGAGCGAGGGAGCGAAGGAGTCCGACCGGGGGCCCTGATGGAGGGCGTTTGCGATTCAATACCATGTCAGGTGTGAGTCTATGGAAGGCGGCTGGGAACGGTCAATGAGGCGGGAGGCTGCCTGGAGGGAGCTTCAGGATCTGGACGGAGCGGAGCGGGAAAGTGCTTTTGGAATCTGGCATCTGGCTTTGCAGCAACATTTTCTCCGGATGGGGTTATTGAGTACATTGATCGCGGCGGCGCTGGGTATCCGGGCGTCTCCGGCGAAAGCCCGCCCATCCTCGAAGTCCGCCGCAGCAGGGATTGGCGGGCCAACGAAGGATGTTCCGGAGAGGACACTATGAAGGCACTTCGCCCGATGCGGGCACTTCTTCTGACGCTGGCCATGATGGCCGTTCCTGCGGCATCGTTCGCAGGCGTTTTTCTCTCGGTTGGCATTGCTCCTCCACCGCTGCCGGTGTACGCGCAGCCGGTCTGCCCTGGTCCGAACTACATCTGGACGCCGGGATACTGGGCGTATGGGGACGATGGCTACTACTGGGTGCCAGGCACGTGGGTGATGGCTCCTCAGACGGGCATGCTGTGGACGCCGGCGTACTGGGGGTGGGGCGGGAGCGCGTTCCTTTTCCATGCCGGCTATTGGGGGCCGCACATCGGCTTCTACGGCGGCATCAACTATGGGTACGGCTACGGCGGATTTGGGTATGAGGGAGGCTACTGGAACCACGGGGCCTTCGCCTACAACCGGACGGTGAACAACATCGACGTCACCAATATCCACAACACCTACAACCGCACCGTGGTCAACAACAACACGACGCGCGTGAGCTACAACGGCGGCAAGGGCGGCCTTGCGGTGCAGCCACGACCGCAGGAACTCGCGGCGCAGCGGGAGCAGCATGCGCAGCCGACCTCGGCGCAAGTGCAGCACCAGACCGCCGCCAGCCAGAGCCGCATGCAACTGGCGTCGGTGAACCATGGAACGCCGGCCATCGCAGCCACGCCGCGCCCGGGAGCGTTCAACTCCTCCAATGCCGTCCATCCCAGCCCGGGGCCTCAAGCCAACGCCAGAACCGCCAACAACAGCGCTCAGAGCCGTAGTGCGCAACCCGGAGGCGCGCAGCAGAATGCTCAGACGGCTGCCCGTTCCCCACAGCAGCAATCCCGGCCGCTGCAGCAGGCAACGCAGCGGCCACAGGCGCAACAGCAGAATCGTCAGCAGCAAAGACAGCAACTGCGGCAGCAAAGACAACAACTGCGGCAGCAACGGCAGCGGCAAAGACAACAGCAACGGCAGGCGCAGCGGCGTCAACCGGGCGGCCACGCGCAAGGGGGCGGTGGAGGGCCGCACGGAGTCTGACGGGTGGTTGGCCGACGGACGCTGTCCGAGGGCTGCTGAAGTCTGTTCTGTCCTGCTCTGTCCTGCTCTGTTCTGTTCTGCGGGTTGCGGGCTGTGGGGTTCGCTGGCGTTTGCTGAGGTTCGCCGCTGCAGCGATGTATCATTCTCTCGTTCGGGAGTCGCTGTTTTGCGAAGCCCTGTTTCCCAATCCGCACGTGAGAGTCCATCGAATGACGTTCCGGTTCAAGCCCCTTTCCTCCGCCTTGCTGCTTGCCTTCGCCACCATTGCCGCAGCGGCGCTTTTCGCGCCAGCTTTGCGGGCTGCAGAGCCCGTCTCCAAGGAGACGGCAGCGACCATCATGACGCTGTTCCCCAATGGCCGCGGGGACAAGTGGAACTATGACGAGGGCACCGCGTTGGAGGGGATGGACAAGGCGTGGTTCGCGACCTCCGACGGTGCGTATTTCAACTACATTCAGCATTGCGTGGACCGTTTTGTTGGCGCGGACGGGTCGATTGCCACCTACAAGCCGGACGAGATGAGCCTGGACAATGTGCTGATGGGGCGTCAGCTTCTGCTGCTGTACAACGTGACCGGCAAGGAGAAGTATTACAAGGCGGCGACGCAGATCTACGACCAGTTGAAGCAGCAGCCGCGCATTCCCGAGGGCGGCTTCTGGCACAAGAAGCGCTATCCGGAGCAGATGTGGCTGGACGGCCTGTACATGGCCGAGCCGTTCTACGCGGAGTACGCGCAGGTATTCCACCACACGGCGGATTTCGACGATGTGGTGAAGCAGTTCGAACTGATGGAGCGACATGCGCGCGATCCGAAGACCGGCCTGCTCTACCACGGCTGGGACGAGTCCAGGCAGCAGCGCTGGGCGGACAAATCCACTGGCGACTCGCCCAGCATGTGGAGCCGCGCGATGGGATGGTACGCGATGGGCCTGGTGGACACGCTGGACTACCTGCCGCAGGACTACGCCGGCCGAGCGAGCCTGATCGCGATGCTGAACCGGTTTGCCGCAGCCATTGTGGTGCAGCAGGATCCTGACACGGGCGTGTGGTACCAGGTGACCGACAAGCGGCAGATGAAGGGGAATTACGGG
>JAJZHR010000035.1 GCA_021810815.1 Acidobacteriota bacterium
GGCCAGGGCAGACGCGGAAGTGATGGACATGGACCAGGCGGCTGGCCGGGCGCGGCAGGCGAATGATCTGGGCGCAGCCCTCAGCGACCGCGATCGTCTCTACGTTGACGCGGAATTCAACATTCTAGGCAATCATGATCTGCTGAAGGCCGCCGAGGAGGTGGAAGAGCGCATGCGGCAATTTCCGCATGACACTGCTGCTCCCGGCGTGCTCGCCACCATCTACAACGCGATGGGGCGCTACGCGGACGCGCATGACGAGGCGCAGAAGAAGATCGGAGCTTCCAGCCATGAGGCGAGCGGCTATCAGGAAGAGCAGAGCGCGTTGATCGGGCTGGATCGCTACGAGGCGGCATCGCGCGTTCAGCAGGAAGCGGCGAAACATGGCGTGAAGATGGATGGATTCGACGCCATGCTCGCGTTTCTCGGCGGCAACCAGAGCCTCTTCGCGCAGGACGCGGCGCTGGCGATCACCCCAGGAGCCAGCTACCGCGCGCGCGAAAACTATGCTCTCATCCTGGACGACACGGGGCAGTTCGAAACGGCCGCCTTCCAGTGGCAGGCGCTGGCGCGCGATGCGGAGGCGGCCAGGCTGAACGGGGCCGCAGGATACGTTCTGGCGCAGGGAGCGATGGATCGCGCGTTGGCGGGGCAGTGCGAAGGAACGCTCGCGATGGCTGGCGAGGCGGCGGCGCTGGCGCACGATTCGAGCTCGCAGTTCCATGTCGCGATGGCAGCGGCGATGTGCGGCAATGCCGCGGTCGCGCAGGGAATCATCGACGACTTCAACAAGAACAATCCGATGGGAACACTGGTGAGCGGCTTCTACGTTCCGGATATCCAGGGCGCCATCGCGCTGAAGGCGGGCGATCCGAAGAAGGCTCTGGACGCGCTGAACGCTGCGCGCACCTATGACCTGATCTCGCCGACGCCCTACCTGCGGGGGTTGGCGCATCTTGCTGCGGGGCAGGAACAGCTTGCGCTGGGCGACTTTCAACAGGTGCTGGCCCATCGCGGAGCTGCGCTGGTTTCGGGGAACATCGCCTATTCGCTGGCTCAGGCTGGCGTCGGGCAGGCCTATGGAGCGATTGGAGACAAGCAGAACAGCGCCGACGCCTACCGCAAATTCCTCAGCGACTGGCAGCAGGCGGACACGAGGCTCCCCTTGGTGGTGCAGGCGACGAAGGACAGCCGCTAGTTCCGTGGCGGCAGATCAGGCGGGCTGCACGTACTTGACTTCCACCATGGTGCAGTCGTCGTTGGGCGGGGCTCCGTCAGCGAATGCCTGCACGGATGCGAACAGGCCTTCGAGCGTTTCATTCTCGCAGACGGCGGCCTCCAGCCGGTCATCGCCGTAGAAGTCGCCATCGGGATTCTCCGCTTCGGTCACGCCATCGGTGACCAGGATCAGGCGGCTGCCCTTGGGCATCTTCAGGTAGCCGGCCTCGTAGGCGGCCTCTTCGATCAGGCCGACGGGCATGTTCGAGGTGGTCAGCTTCTCGTAGCAGCTTCCGCCTACGCCGTCCCTGGTCACCAGCAGAGGCATGACGTGGCCGCAGTTGATGTATTGCAGGTTGCCGCTGCGGCTCAGCTTCAGAACGATCATGGTGGCGTATTTGTCCACGTCCTTGGCGCAGATGTAGCGGTTCACCAGGCGGGCGATCTGCTCCAGCGGCTGCCGCGCCAGCATCTGGGAGTAGATGAGGCCTTGCAGGGTGGAGGCGAGCAGGGCGGCCGAGACGCCTTTGCCAGAGACGTCGACGATCACCACCGAGAGGCCGTCCTCGTCCGCGATGACATCGAAGAAGTCGCCGCCGATCTCCTTGCAGGGGATGTTGCGCGCGGTGACATGGGCGTAGCGCGTCTCAGGAATCTTGACGGTCATCAGACCCTGCTGGATGGTGGCGGCGATGCTCAGCTCCTCGCGATAGCGGCGCGCTGCGTCCTCGGCCAGGGCAAGGTTCGCGTTCTCCACCAGGGCAGCGGCCTCGGTCGCGATGGTCTCCAGCAGGTCGCTGTCCACCTGGGTCAGCTTTCCGGCGGTCAAGCGGCTGTCAAGATAAAGGGCTCCGATGATTTCGCCCTTGGCCGCGGCCAGGCCCACTCCGCTGTCTGAGGTGGAGCGGGCTTCGCTGTAGCGGCCGCGCAAGGGCATGCAGATGACGGTGCGGATGCTCTGCGCGACCATGCTTTCGGAGCGGGAATCGGCCTCTGCGGTGAGCGTGTCCGTCACGATGTATTCGGCTGCGGTGCGGGTGGCCTGCAGCAGGGCGGACCTGGAGATGGTGAGGTCGTCGGTGAGCACCTCTCCGGCGATGCTTCTGCCGACGGCCAGCTTCAACTGACCGCTGGCGTCTTTCAGGAAGACGTAGCCGCGCTCGACCTTCGTCAGTTGCAGCGTGGTCTCCACCAGCGAGGCGAGGATTTCGTCCACGGCTCCGACCTGGTTCAGCTTGCGGGCGGCTTCGAGGAACCAGCGCAGCTTTTCGAGGTCGGAGTTCGGGGCGGAGCTGCCGGACATCTGGCCGATCAGATCCTTGATGCTGGCCTGCTCCTCCTCGATCTCGACGCCGAAGCGGAGCAGCGGACCCTGCTGCGATCCGAGGCGAATGGTGTCTCCCTGATTCAGCCGCTGGCGGCCGTTCACGCGCTGGCCGCGGATATAGGTGCCGTGGCGGCTGCCCATGTCCACCAGATGGAACGCGCCGTCCTCATAGACGATCTGCGCATGGTCGCGGGAGACGTAGGGGTGCGTCAGGACCAGGTGGCGATCCTGCAAGCGGCCAATGGTGAAAGGGGACTGGTCGATGACGCTCTGGTGGCGTATGGAGCCGTCCTCAAGCTGCACAGCGGTGCGGGGAATTGTGGTGGACACGTGCTCTCCATGGGCCAGATGCTGAATCGAAGACCGGATCGAGGCCTGGGTGGATTCAGGAGCAAGTGTACATGCGGCGGAGGCATTTCCATGAGGGGGATTAGCATGGGGGAGGGACTCAAGGGAGACTTATGCCATCGAACGAAGCTGCTGCGCCCCGCCAGCACGCCTACACCGGCCCTGCACTGCCGCAACTGCCGGAGCCGAGCCACGCTGAGCGCGTCCGAACGCTGGTTTCGCTGCTTTCCACAGCGACGCTCTCGACGCTTTCGCGCAAGCATCCGGGCTTTCCATTCGGCTCGCTGATGCCCTACGCTCTGGACAGCGAAGGCCGGCCCATTTTCCTGATCAGCAACATGGCGATGCACACGCAGAACCTGAAGGCGGATGCGCGGGCCAGCCTCTTTGTGGCGCAGGCAGCGACCGATGGCGATCCTCTGGGCGCAGCCCGGGCCACACTGGTTGGACACGCCGAGCCTGTGCCGCAGGACGATCTGGCGCTGGCGCGGGAGCGGTACCTTGCCAGCCACGAGAACAGCAAGTACTGGGTGGACTTCGCCGACTTCGGCTTCTTCCGCTTGCAGATCGTGGATGTGTACTACGTGGGTGGATTCGGCGTAATGGGGTGGGTGGCGGCGGAGGACTACAAGCTGGCGAAGCCGGACCCGCTGGCGCAGGACGCGCAGAGCATTCTGGCCCACATGAATGCGGACCACGTGGACGCGATGCTTCTGCTGGCGCGAACACATGCTGGATTGGAAGCGACCGAAGCTGCGATGACGGCGGTGGATCGCCTTGGATTCCACCTGCGGCTGAAGACAGCGGAGGGGATGAAGGGGACGCGCATCAACTATCCTCGCGAGGTCGCGAGCGCGCAGGAGACAAGGATGGCGCTGGTGGAAATGGTGCGGGAGGCCAAGGCGCGGACCTGATGGGTGGAGGGGTTCTCCGGTGGGCCGTGGCTTCGGAGAGTCAGGGAACAGGGATCAGGAGTCAGGGAACAAGGAATGGATGATGGAGATCATCGGGCCTCGATGCGGTCTGCGATCTGGTTGTACTCCTGTTTGCTGAGCAGATGGCGCTTCAGCAACTCATCCGAAGTCGCATAGGGCCGGCCCGCGATGATGCGGTCCGCCGTTGCGCCGCCGATTCCCGGCAAGGCTTCGAGCTGCTCTTTCGATGCCTTGTTGATGTTCAGCGGGCCCTTGCTTTTCAGTCCTTCGAAGACGCCTTGCGCAACCGCCTTGGCATCGCGCGCTGCCGCTGCGGTTGCATTGGCGGCGTCCTTGCGGATTGCGTCCGGGCTCTGACTGGCTGGAGTGCATCCGATGAGGGCGAACAGGCAGGTCGCGCTGAGGACAATCCATCTCATTCCCATTCAGATGCCGGATCGCGCCATAGTTTGCCCGGAGGAGCGAAAAAAGGAGCGCATGCAGGGACGGCGGGATCGCTGTTTCAGGAGTTGTGGTCGATTGCCTACTTTTGAAGGTTTGTGACGCTGGATACATCCGTCGGCTTGCTATTTGGGCTATGTTCGGACTCAGGATTCCGTCTGCGCGGTATCAAGGCTCAGACCTCCCAGGCGGACATCTTGATTGGAGGAGAAGGGATGAAGATCCTTTTCCGGTGGCTCATCCTGGTGGTTGCCCTGTGTGTCATGCAGGCAAATCCAGCGGCGGCAGATAGCTCCCGTCTGTCCACGCAGGAGGCGCAGGCTCCGCAAACCCCGGCGCAAGCCTCGCAGACCCAGCCGCAGGCTTCGCAGGAGCAGGATTCGCAGACCCCAGCCCAGGCTGCTCCCGACTCTCCCTACACCCTGGAGATCGATCCCACCCTGGTCAGTGTGGACGTGCTGGTTACGGACGAAGATGGCCGTGTGCTGGGCGGACTGAAGCAGGGCAATTTCCGGATTTTTGATGAGGGAAATGCTCGCGAGATTTCGAAGTTCGATCCAACGAATACTCCCATCACCATCGTGATGCTGATGGAGTACAGTTCCTCCTCCTACAACTACTTCGCCAACAAGGCAGCAGTATGGGGAGCTGGATTCCTCAATCACCTGGAGCCGCAGGACTGGGTGGCGCTGGTCACGTACGACATCAAGTCCAAGGTTCAGGCGGATTTTACGCACAACCTGGCCCAGGTCCGCGACACGCTGACGCATCTTGGCTTTCCCGGCTTCCGCGATGCCAATGTCTACGACGCCGTGATCGAGACGCTGGAGAATCTGGAGAAGGTGCACGGCCGCAAGGCGATTTTGTTGCTGTCCACCGGCACCAACAGCTTCAGCAGTTCGTCGCTGGACGACGTTCTCAACCAGTTGAAGCGCAGCGATGCGACCATCTTCACCGTTGGTCTGGCTGAAGAGGAGTACGTCCGCTACGGCGGAGCAGACATCACCTACGCTCAGTCCAGATCGTTTCTGAATACGGTTGCGGAGCGCAGCGGAGGCATGGCCTTCTTTCCTCGATTCCAGGGCGCGCTTCCAGATGTCTTCCGCACGGTGTCGACCTTTCTGCGCAACGAATACACGCTCAGCTTCTCTCCACCCAAAGCAAGCCGCGACGGGAAATATCACCGGCTGAGGGTGGAGGTGGTAGGGCAGGATGGCAAGCCGCTGAAGGTGACCGATGCAAAAGGAAGGCTCCGCAAGATCAAGGTGTACGCGTGCGCAGGCTATACGGCGCGGAAAGAGAAGGCGCTTGCCGAGTGAAGCTGGACGGCTGGAAGCCAGTGAAGCTGGAACCGGAAATCGCCTGTCGATGAAGAAGCTGAAGCGGGCGAAGTCGAACGGGGGACGGGAATGAGAGCATGGATGCGCCAATGTGTTGCAGGAGTCCTCAGCGTGCTCCTGATCCTGATGACGTCGGCCCAGCCGCTGGCGGAGCCGATGGCAAGTCTGCCTGCGCAGGCGCAATTGCCGCTTCGGGACTATCTGCAGAAGCCCTATGCGGATTTGTTCGAGCTGGCGCCAGGGCTCAGCTTCAGCTCGACCGAAGTGAGCCAGCAGAGGGAAGCTCTGAAGCGCGGGGAAGACTCCTGCCGCAGGCGCTTCGGAGATCACGCCAAGCAGCATGGCAGGCAGGTGGATGAGGCGCGCAAGCAGTTGAAGAGTGGCGGAACGGAAATCTCGGAGGCTCGGCGCAGCGCTCTTCACTGCAATATTCAGAACTACGAACTCCTCCGCAGCGAGGCCCAGATGCTGTCTCAGCATGCCATTCCCACTGCGTACGACAATCTGAACGCCAAGCTGGATCTGCTGCTGCAATGGCCGGCGCAGTATCGTCAGGCGCGGGCAGAGATCGCGAATGGGTCGTACAACAGCCGGCGCTGGGGAGATGTGAAAGACATAGGCTTCCGTGAGATTGCGTCGGGTCAGCAGGACGACATCAAGCGCGGCCAGCAGGCGGTGGAGGAGCTGAAGCGCACAGGTCTGCTGCCTCCCGCATTGGAGGACAAGCAGATTCAGCAGTATGTGAACTCCGTGGCAGCGCGGGTGGCGCGGCATTCCGATCTGAAGGTTCCGCTGCATGTCACCATCCTGCAGTCGCGCGAAGTGAACGCGTTCGCATTGCCCGGGGGATACTTGTTCATCGAGCGGGGATTGCTGGAAAGCGCGGACGACGAGTCTCAACTGGCAGGCGTGATGGCCCACGAGCTGGCGCACGACACGGCGCGGCACAGCGCCAAGCTGATGAAGCGCGCGACCATCGCAGGCATCTTCTACCAGGCGGCGCAGGTCGCAGCCATCCTGCTGACGGGCGGGATCGCAGGCATTGGCATGTACTATGCGCTGCAATACGGCTTCTATGGGCTTGGTCTGGTGCTGGATCTGAAGCTGCTGGGAGTTTCGCGCGACTATGAACTGGAGGCCGACCAGTTGGGAATCCAGTATGCATGGAGTGCAGGCTATGACACGACCGGCTTCACGCGCTTCTTTGACAAGATGGCGTCCAAGGAAGGCTATGTGAACGGAGTGAGCTGGTTCCGGACGCATCCGCCGTTTTACCAGCGCATGGTCCAGGCGCAGCGCGAGATCATGTTCCTTCCGCCAAAGTCGGATCAGGTGGTGCAGACTTCGGCGTTCCTGGCGATGAAGAAGGAGCTGGCGCCGATTGCGGCTGCCGCCGAGAAAGAGGAGATCGGCAAGCCCAGCCTGCTGATTGGCAAGGAGGAAGGCTGCACTCCGCCGAAGAAGCTCGAATACACTCCCAGCCAGCCGATTGAAGAACTGTGCAACATGCCGCTGCGCACGGTGGGGGGCGGAAGATAGCAGCGCTCCCGGCAGGTGCTACGTTCGACCACGGAGCTTTCTCAGAGACTCCCTTCAGCGGCATGACCAGCGCCGCGCGGTGCTGGTCGCAAAGGCACATCCTGCGGGGTTCTTCTGCTACCGTTGCTTCTGACAAGACTTTGCCGCCTGGCAGGGGCTGAAGTGCGCGCCGAAGCTGCGCCAGCAACGGAAGGAATATGGAATGAAGAAGCTCGCAATCTCTGCCGTCGCCGTTTGGCTCATCCTGATGTCCGGCGCCGTGTCCGGCTCTGCGCAGCCAGCAAAGAAGGCGCGCTACAACTGGAAGAGTGTCCAGATCGTCGGCGGCGGATTCGTGAGTGGCATCCTCTTCCATCCCACCGCGTCCGACGTTCGCTACGCCCGCACAGACATGGGGGGCGCTTACCGCTGGAACCCGACGTCTCACCGCTGGCAGCCGATGCTGGACTGGGTGTCCTACAAGGACCTGAACCTGATGGGCATTGAGTCCATCGCGGTCGATCCTTCCAATTCCAACCGCGTCTATCTCGCCTGTGGCACCTATACCAGCGCGCGCTCTCCGAATGGAGCCATCCTCCGCTCCGACAATGGCGGGCGAACCTTCAAGCGCACCGATGTCCCCTTCAAATTTGGCGGGAATGAGGACGGCCGAGGCAACGGCGAGCGCCTCGCCGTCGATCCCAGGAACAGCAACGTGCTCTATCTGGGCACGCGCCATGACGGCCTCTGGCGATCGACAGACCGCGCCGCCACCTGGACGCGAGTGGCCAGCTTTCCAGACATCGCGGAGGCCGTGCCGCCAGCGCCCGCCAGCTTCCCCGGCGAAACTCCCCAGCAGCGCTGGGAGCGGATGCCCGTCCGCGGCGATGGCATTGTCTTTGTCAAGTTTGGCGCAGCCGCTTCCGCAGAGCACTCAAGCCAGACCATCTACGCTGGCGTCTCTCAGATGAGCCGGCCCAACCTCTTCGTCTCGAAGGACGGCGGCGCGAGCTGGCATGACATCGCAGGCGAGCCAACGAAGTATCGACCCACGCGCGCGGCGCTGTCGCCGGACGGTTTCCTGTACGTCTCCTACGGCACCGCTCCCGGCCCCACGCGCATGACGGATGGAGCGGTGTGGAAGCTGAACACGCGCGACGGCGCATGGGCCGACATCACTCCGGACCACCCCGTCGCTGGAAGCAGGGAGTTCGGCTACGCCGCTGTCTCGGTGGACGCAGAGCACCCGCAGACGCTGATCGTCAGCTCCTTCGGGCGGCCGAGGTCCGCTGGCGGAGAAGACATTTTCCGCTCCACCGACGGCGGCGCAAGCTGGAAGCCGATCTTCAACGGCGGCAAAAGCAGCGGCGGCGTGTTCGACTACACCCTTGCGCCGTATGTGAAGCCAACCCCCATCCACTGGCTCTTCGATATTGAGATCGACCCCAGGAATCCCGACCATGCCATGTTCACCACCGGCTACGGCGGATGGGAGACGTTCAACCTGACTGCGGCGGATCGCGGCTTGCCTACCCAATGGAGCGCCATGGCCGTGGGCATTGAGGAGACGGTGGCTCTGCAACTCGACAGCCCCGCCAGCGGAGCGAATCTCGTCAGCGCCATTGGAGACTACGGCGGCTTCGTGCATTGGGACCTCAATCGCCCCGCTCCCGAGGGAGCTTCTGCGCCGCCGCGCTTCGGCAACACCACCGGCGTCGCCTCCGGAACTGTGAATCCTCAGGTCATCGTGCGCGTTGGCGTAAGCGCGCAGCACAAGGCAGGCGAGAACATCGGCTATTCCCTGGACGGAGGTCGCAGTTGGAAGGGGACTGCCTCTGCTCCCACTGCGCAGAGCCGCGCCGGAGCCATCGCGGTCGCAGCCGATGGAAGCACCTGGGTCTGGACTCCCGAAGATTCGCCCGCCTCTTTCACGCGCGACCTCGGCGCAAGCTGGGCGGCCTCGCAGGGACTCCTCGGCAGCGTCCGCGTCGTGGCCGATCCGCTCGATGCAAAGCTGTTCTACGCCCTGTCGCTTGCGGACGCGAAGCTCTACCGCAGCACGGACGGAGCAGCCAGCTTCTCGGCGCAGAGCATCGCTCTGCCGGGCGAGGAGCCCATGCAGCCAAATGCGGAACATGCGCGCGGCGATCGGCGCGGAGGCCAGGACCGGCTCTACGCCGCGCCGGGCCGCTCCGGCGACCTCTGGTTCGCCGCCTTCGACGGCCTGTACCACCTCTCCGCGGCAGGGTCGAAGACGAGCGAGAGCAGCGTCGCTTTCGTGCGTATGCCAGCGGTCGAGGAGATTCATGCCTTCGGGTTCGGCAAAGCAGCTCCTCGCCAGACCTATCCGGCGATGTACCTGGCGGGAACCGTGCAGGGCCAGAGCGGAATTTTCCGCTCCACGGATGAAGGCAGCCAGTGGGTCAGGATCAACGACGACCAGCACCAGTGGGGCCTCATCCTGCAAATCGCAGGCGATCCCAAGCTCTATGGCCGCGTCTACGTGGGCACGCACGGTCGCGGCATCCAGTACGGCGACCCCCGGTAGGGGATGGGCAGGGCTGCCTCGCAACTCCTGTATTGCTTGAGGGCACGGCTTCACAGGCTTCGGAAAACACTGTTTTGCTGGAGGGACACGGCTCCACAGGCTGCGGAAATACTCTTCTCCGGCAGGGCGCGGCGGAGATCAGGAAAGGCGGCTGCGGAAGAGCCTGCTTGCCGCGATCATCGTCACCACCCCGATAACGGCGAGAGGCCAGTATTGCGGCCACAGGAGAGACGCGTCCGCTCCCTCCAGGAAGCAGCGGCGCAGGATGATGAGGAAATAGCGCAGCGGGTTCAGCAGTGTGACGTATTGCATCGCAATCGGCATGTTCGCGATGGGCGTGGAGAAGCCGGAAAGAACGATGGCTGGCACCATGAAGAGGAAGACGCCCAGCAGCCCCTGCTGCTGCGTTTTGGCCAGCGAAGAGATCATCAGTCCTGCGCCCACCGTCGCAAGCAGGAAGACGAAGAAGCCAAGATAGAGCGCAAAGACGCTGCCCGTGAAGGGAACGTGGAACCAGAAGATGGCGACCAGCACAATGAAGGTGCCTTCGAGCGTTCCAACCAGAAAGCCCGGAAGGGCCTTGCCGAGAAGAATTTCCGTTGGAGTCATGGGCGTCACCAGCAGCTGATCGAACGTGCCCATCTCCCTCTCGCGGGCCACGGAGAGGCCGGTGGATACCATGCTCACCAGCAGCGTGAGGATGCCGCAGATGCCGGGAACGATGAACCAGCGGGAGTCGAGGTTGGGGTTGAACCATGCCCGGTCGATGAGAAGGGTGGCGGGCGGAGATCCGTTGCGCAGCGCAAGCTCCGTCTGGTTGAAGTCCGCCACGATGGCCTGGGCGTACCCCATCGCAACCGCTGCGGTGTTGGAGTCGCGGCCATCGAAGATGAGCTGCACGTGCGATGTTCCTCCGCGCTCGATGTCGGAGGTGAACTGCGGGCCGATGTCCATCGCCATCAGTGCGGACTTGTCGTCGATGGCCTTCTGAAGCTCTCCCTGGTCGTGCACAACGCGCAGCAGATCAAAGCTGGGAGCGCCTGCGAAGCGCGCGATCAGGTCGCGGGACGGGCGGCCGCTGTCCTGGTTGTAGACGACAAAGGGCACGTGCTTCAGGTCGAAGGTGGCGGCATAGCCGAACACCACAAGCTGGATGATCGGCGGCCCAATCAGCACGGCGCGGCTGGCGGGGTCGCGCAGAAGGGCGAGAAGCTCCTTCCGGGCGAGAGCGAAGATGCGTTGGAGGGCCGCCCGCATCAGTCCAGCCTCTTGCGGAAAGTGAACAGCGCCACGCCCATGAAAAGAGCGCACAGGATGCACATGCCGAGCACATTCGGCAGAATCACGGACCAGATGTCGCCGGCCAGGAATTCGC
>JAJZHR010000486.1 GCA_021810815.1 Acidobacteriota bacterium
TTCGTCGCAGGCTGCGCGGATGAGCTCATCGCCGAAGCCATCAGTTGCGAAGGCTGCCGCCGCTCCCGGTCCGGAGGCGGCTGCCCTGGAGGAGAAGCTGCGCGTTTGGAGATTGGCGGAGGCGAAGGAGTATGGCGTGCCTGCGTTCTGCATCATGGGCAATTCGACCATGCGCGAGCTTGCCATGGAGCGGCCGCGGACCATGGATGAGTTGATTGCGGTGAAGGGGATTGGACAGGCCAAGGCGGAGAAGTTCGGGGCTGCGATTTGCAGGATTTGCGCGGAGTGAAGACGCAACGGCAACTACGAGCGCAAGATCCTTCGCTTCGCTCAGAGGGGATGCAATTCCCGCAGTGGCTGAAGCCCGCAGTATTTCAGCCAATCGCGGCGGGACTGAAGTCCCGTCCCTTCAAAGCTGGATATGTTCAAGGATTAGCTAAAGCCCATCCCTTAAGGCGCGAGTTATAGTAACCATCCCCCTTAAGGGGCGAGTTGACCATCCACTTCAAGTTCAAGGCGCGACTGGATTCAGAGATTGCCGGAGCGTTGTCTTCAGATGATGTGAAGCAGGAGCAGGACAACGACGATCAGCAGGATGAGGCCAAGGCCGCCGCTGGGATAGTAGCCCCAGCTTCTGCTGTGCGGCCACGCAGGAACTGCGCCGATGAGCAGGAGTATCAGGATGATGAGCAGGATGGTCATGGTGTGAACCTCAATCTTCTAGCCAACTCTTCAATGGATGCGGATCGGCAAAGCGCAGTTATCCTTGCGCCGCAGATGGTGGCAGAAAATAGACAAGTCCATAAAGGTTGCCATTCGGCCCTGCGATGGGAGCGCAGCCTGCAAGGCGAAGAAATAAGTCAACGGCCTGGTGCAACTTGAAATGCTTTGGCCATCTCTTACTTATGGGATGGAGACATGCGCCAGCGCAGGCTGGCAAGACTTCAAAAGCAAAGAAAGGGCGCTCACTCATGTTTCTGATATTGGCGGTGATTCTGGTTCTGTTGTGGATCGGCGGCTTTGTGGTTTACCACGTGAGCAGCTTCCTGATCCACGTGCTTCTGATCCTCGCGGTGCTTTCGCTGATTCTCCATTTTGTTCGTGGGCGGGGCGTATAGGTTCCTCAGGCTGGTTGCAACAACTTCGCACGCAGGCGGCGCAGGAGCTTCTGGCTTCTGCGCTGCTGTTTTTTTAGAAGGCATCGCTGCTTGCTTTTTGCAAAGCATCGCAGACGCGCGCGCCGCTGTTTTGCGGAAGTGCGGGATAATCGTTTCTATGGGCGATGAGGACGTGCGGGCTGGTGGCTTTGAGGACGCGGGGAGCAGTGCTGGCGATGAGGGCGAGGGTTTGGAGGCTGCCGCGAACGCTCACGGGAGGCAGGGCGGACTGCGGCTGACGCTGGCGGTGACAGGAGCGAGCGGCGCTGTGTTTGCGCGAGCCATGCTGGACGCTCTGGAGAAAGACAGCCGCGTGGAGCGCATCCACTTTCTGCCGTCGGAGAATTCGCTGCGCGTGCTGGCGGAGGAGCTGCAACTGGGCGGGCGCAACGGGCTGGCGGAGAAGCTGCTGGGCCGGAGTTCGGCCAAGGTGCGGCAACTGGGGCACGAGGACATTGGAGCATGCATCGCCAGCGGAAGCTATCTTTCCGATGGCATGATTGTGCTGCCGTGCTCGATGGGAACGCTCGCCGGGATCGCGAATGGAATGGCGTCGAACCTGATCGAGCGCGCCGCGGACGTTTGCCTGAAGGAGCGGCGGCGTCTGGTGCTGTGCGTGCGGGAGACGCCCTTCAACAAGATTCATCTGCGCAACATGACGCTGGCGGCGGATGCTGGAGCGAGCATCTATCCGGTGATTCCGGCCTTCTACAACAGGCCTGTCGATTCCGATGAGATGGCGCGGCAGTTCGTCTTTCGCGTGCTGGCGCACATTGGGCTGGCGCAGCCGGGAGCCTATGAGTGGAAGGGCGAGGAGTGAAGAACCCATGTCTCGAAGGCGAGACATGGGGCACCCGATTTTATGCCTGCTCCATTCCTTGAACTATTTTCGCTCCGGCTCGGCGGCTGATTCGGCGAGGCCGAGCTGGGTGAGCAGGAAGGCGTAGTCGAAGGCGATCTCCTTCAGGTAGTCGTAGCGGCCGGATGCTCCGCCGTGGCCAGCGGTCATGTTGGTGTGGAGCAGGAGCGGAGCGGGGTTGGTCTTCAGGGTCCGCAGCCTGGCGACATACTTCGCCGGCTCCCAATACATCACCTGCGAGTCGTGGAGGCTGGTTTTGACCAGCATGGCGGGGTACGCGCCCGGCTTGAGGTTGTCGTACGGGGAGTAGGAGAGCATGTAGGCGAAGGCGGAGCTCTGGTTGGGGTCGCCCCACTCCTCGTATTCGGGAACGGTGAGCGGCAGGGTCGCGTCCAGCATGGTGTTCATGACGTCGACGAATGGGACGTGGGAGACGACGACGTTGAAGAGGTCGGGGCGAAGGTTGACCACGGCTCCCATCAGCAGTCCTCCGGCGCTGCCTCCTTCGATGGCGACCTTGCCGGGCGCGCCGTAGCCTGCGGCGATGAGATGCTCGGTGACGGAGATGAAGTCGGTGAAGGTGTTGCGCTTCAGCATCATTTTTCCGGCGTCATGCCATGGGTCGCCGAGGTCTCCGCCGCCGCGGATGTGG
>JAJZHR010000487.1 GCA_021810815.1 Acidobacteriota bacterium
CATTCGCCCTTTGGTGCGCTTTGCTGCTTGCGCGCTCGTTCGTCCGCACATTGGCGTAGTCGCCCGCCTTCGCGTTTGCGTGGTCGTTCGACCTCTCGTTCGCGTGGTCGTTTGGGGCATGACGAGCGGCCGCGCTCCTGGCCCTGGCCTCGCTGGCCTTGTGGTGGTGCAGCTCAAGGTCTTCGAAGCCCGCCAGCAGCACCTGCTGGGCCACCCTTGCGGCCTCTGCGCTGGCCGCAGCAGCCGCAGCCGCCGCAGCAGCAGCGGCCGCCGCTTCCGCCTGGCGCAGGGCAGCCTCGGCTTGCGCGGCGAGCAGATCGCGATAGCTTGGCGCAGCGGCGTACCGGGCAGCCACAGCCGCAGCCACGCGGGACACGCGCGACTCCGCAGACCGCTCATAGGCATCCGGCCTGGCTTCGGACTGCGGAGCACCTGCCCTGCCCTTTTTCATCCGATGCGCCGCCAGCCGTTCGGCCCACTGCTGCTTCCATTCGGCATTTCCTCTGGTCTCTGTCTGCTGGGGGGTGGCGCTGGCCGGCCAATCCGCCGCCCGCGCGGAGGCGTCCGGCGCAGTCGATCCCTCGCTCAGATACGGCGCTTCCAGATATGCTTCGAGTTGGGGAGAGGGTGCCGTGCTCAATTCAAACTCGCTTCCTGTTCCTGTTGTAGCCTCAAGAATGGTGCAATCGCAAAAGAAGAATCACGCTCGCAGCTTTCGCCGCAGGAGACCTTCTCCCCGCGCGATGAGGAGCCGTCTTCTTCTGTGTATCACGCTGCTGGCTGTGTATTCAGGACAGGTTTGGGCGCAGGGGTTGACCATTCAGCTACCACCCTCCGCAACACCCTCTTCGGCCACGCCTTCTCAGCTTCCTGACGCTCCGGATTATGCCCCTGGCCGAGCTTCGGACGCTGCGGCGGAGTCCGCTGGCGCAGCGCAGGAGGACCAGGCCGTTCCCGTCGCCGTGCCTGTTCCCGCAAAGGGAGCGACGGTTCCTGTCACCATCGAGGCCGACCAGCAGCAGAAGCAGGGCGACCTGTTCACGCTGCAAGGCAACGTCGTCATCCACTACAAGGATTACGTTCTTCAGGCCGACCGCGTCACCTACCATTCCGACAGTGGAGACGCCACCGCCGATGGCCACCTGGTGCTGACGGGCGGCAGCGACAACGAGCACCTGACCGCCAGCCACGGCACGCTGAACCTGAAGGATGAGTCCGGCAAGCTTTACGATGTGGTGGGCACGGTGGGGGTCAGCGCGGCCGGCCATCGCGTGATGTACACCAGCGCCAACCCCTTCACGATCACGGGCAAGCAGGTGGTGAAGCTCGGGCCCGACCATTATCAGGTCCATGACGGCACCATGACCTCCTGCCGCATACCTCACCCCAAGTGGATACTCTCCGCAGGGACGCTGGAGATGCTCAACGGAAAGGCGACCGCGCGCAACAGCATCTTTCGCCTCCATGGCGTTCCCATCCTGTACCTTCCGTATGTCACGCATCCGGTCAGCTCGGAGAGCCGGCAGAGCGGCTTTCTGATTCCCATCTTCGGCAACACGGACTTCGAGGGCGTCACCGGCATCGTCATCGGCGAGCAGTACTACTGGGTCATCAACCGCAGCACCGACCTGACGGTGGGCCTGGAGTACTACTCCAGCCGAGGATGGGCGCAGAGCGCTGCCCTCCACTACAAGGGGCGCGGTCTGGATTTCGCCACCGCCCGCTACTCTGCGCTGCAGGACCGCGGCATCAACCTGCCTGTCAACGGCGTCGAGACCAACGTGAAGCAGGGCGGCGAAGATTTCCTGTTCAGCGGCCGCCACGATTACACCGACCACACGCGCGCCGTCGCGGAGGCCGAATACCTCAGCTCCTACATCTACCGCCAGGCCTTCACGGAGAATTTCAACCAGGCCGTCTCCTCCAACGTGCAGTCCACGGTCTTCCTGACGCATGAGAACAAAGGAGTGGCTGCCGCCGTCGATTTCGAGCGCTTTGAGAGCTTCGAAAGCACCACCGTCGGCGACGAGATCCGCATCCTTCACCTGCCGGAGTTCGACTTCAGCGCGCTGGAGCACCCGCTCGGCCACAAGGGTCTGCTCTGGAGCTTCGACGCCTCCGCCGACGGCCTGACGCGCTCGGAGCCGAACTTCAACACCAACAGCATTCTTTTACGCGTGGATATGCATCCACGCCTCGCCTACCGCTTCCATTCGCATGGGTGGTTCTTCAGCCCCAGCATCGGCCTGCGCAACACGTTCTATGGCCACAGCCAGCAGACGGCGTTGAATCCCGTGTACCTGGTTCCCGTCGAGAACACGGCGCGCATCGACCGCCACGACATCGAGGCTTCGTTCGAGATGCGCTCCCCGGTGCTGGAGCGGACCTTCACCGCGCCGATGCTGGAGAAGCTGCTGCACCGGGATCTGCGGCACGTGATCGAGCCCAGCTTCACCTACCGCTATGTCGGCGGCATCGACAACTTCAACAACATCCTCCGCTTCGACGCCACCGACATCCTCAGCGATACCAACGAGGCGGAGTATGGCCTGACCCAGCGACTGTTCGCGCGCGCCATCAAGATGCACCCGTGCAAGGAGAACGAGACGCCCGCCGAGCCGGGAGAACTCAACTGCGGCGGACAGACGAAGGAGTGGATCAGCTGG
>JAJZHR010000488.1 GCA_021810815.1 Acidobacteriota bacterium
CCAGTGGGCGAGCAAGCTGGAGATAGATTCGCGTTCCCTGGGACGGGTGGGTTGCTTTGCGGATATTCCGATCGCTCTGGAGCAGACGGGAAGGATTGTGTTTACGCTGCACTGGAGAGAGTCGAGCCAGGAGTCGTCCCAGTGGCTGGGGCGGAACTACGAGGTGGTGATTCACACCCAGGCGGAGATTCAGGGGGGAATTGCGGACAAGCCCAAGTTCTAGCCTCTACCGCGGCAAGTTGCCGTTCCACTTCGATTGTCCCTTGGGAGCATAGGCGCGACCGGGCTCATGATCGGACCACATGCGGGCCGTGTTGCCGTCCTGGGTCTTCTCTTGGTCCGCCCCGCTCTCTTGCGCTGGCGGAGATGCCATTTTGGATACCTGGCGTGCGTCCCTTTTGGCGAAGGGCGCATCCGGCCTGTCGATCCGATTTGCGCTAATCTGATCTCCATGATGTGTGTGGCCATTTTGCTACTGACGGCTTTTATGCAGGCCCCAACTCAAAAACCCGATACGGATCGACTGATCCGCGAAGCGGTGGAGGCCCAGCAGCAAGGCAATCTCGATACAGCGATACGAGACTACCGGGTTATTCTCCGCCTTCATCCGGAGATGGCCGGCTTGCGGGTGAATCTTGGCGCGGCGCTTGCGGACAAGGGGCAATTCAAAGAGGCGATTGCTGAATACCTGGCTGCGCTGCCGAAGATCTCTGACAAAGATGCTGTCCGTATCAACCTCGGCCTCGCTTACTTCAAGAAGGGCGACATGCAGAGTGCATATACGCAGTTCCATATTGTTGAGCGCGATCATCCGACCGACGCCAAGGTGGCGACTCTGCTGGGCGAAGCGGAACTGCGACTTGGCAAGCTAGCCGACGTGATTGCGACGATGCAGCCGATTGCGAGCGCCAACGAGAGCAATCCCGACTTCGACTTTGTCTATGGCTCCGCGTTGGTGGGAACGGGCAGGCTCCGCGATGGCGCTACGCTTCTTGAGCGATCGGCACAAGCTGAGAGCAGCGCCAGCGCGTACATGCTTGCCGGATCAACCGCACTCAAGATGAATGCGCTGCAGGAAGCCCGGACGGATATGGATGCGGCGGTTCGAATCAATGCATCGCTTCCAGGAGTATGGACGCTGGACGGCATTGCTCACGACAGGGATGGGGATCCCGAAGGTGCAGAGGCCGCATTTCGGCGGGCGCTGCAGAGCAACCCAAACGATTTCGATGCGAATATTTATCTAGGAGCGATCCTGTACAAGCGCCGAGCGATGGATGAATCGAAGCAATATCTTTCAAAGGCGCTTGCGCTTGAGCCAGGTTCTCCCATGGCTCAATACGAGATGGCGATGTGGGAGAGCGTTTCCGGGGAGTATGAGGTGGCGGCAGCCGCTTTGGAAAAGGTAGTCGCGGCTGATCCTAAATGGCTGGAGCCGCATGTTGAACTGGCGACTCTGTATTACAAGCTGCACCGCGATGTGGATGGCGCGCGGGAGCGGAAGATTGTCGCTCAGATGGAGGCAGCAAACCAGGCGGCCGGGCCACAGTAGGATCTGGTTTCAGGATCGGTGACCGCAGGGCGTCAGGCCTGAGGCTCGGTGACTTTGAGGATCTGGTCTGCGGCCACATTGTGAAGTGTTTGCACGATGCCTGAAGGCCAATGAATCTCGATCAGCTCGGCATGGGCATCCTGCCCGAGTCCGAAGTGCACGGGTCCATGACTCGAGGAGGCGTATCCTACGCTGGTCGTCATGTGGTTGTACTGCACAAGCGATTTAGAGACTACCTTGACTCGCGCGCCAATCCCGTCGCGATTGCTCTTAGTTCCCCTGAGAGCAAGCTGGAGCCAGTGTCCAGAAGGTTCTGTGCGGTTCATCCACAGTTCAGCATCGGCGCCCAGGGCCGTTGCAACTGCGTCGATGCGGCCGTCGCCGTCAAAATCGCCGAAGGCGAGACCCCGGTGGCGAGCGGGCGGAGCTGCGGCCAATCCCGCCTCGGCAGTAAGCGCCACCCACTTCCCTGCAGGTCCTGGATTTCGAAACACCGTGTTATGTTGATCGATTTCGGTTCCTGGCAATGGCATCGACTCAACGTGTCCCCGAGTCACGAAAAGATCTTTCCAGCCATCGTTGTCAAAGTCATAAAAGCCAGCTCCAAATCCGGACATGTGGTAGCTCAGAGTACGCATACCGGTCTTGTCGGTGACATCATTGAACGTGCCGTTGCCTGAATTTTCGTAAATGGGAAACGTTTGGTTGTCGAGCGCGACATAAGCGATGTCGGGATAGCCATCATTGTTGAAGTCGCGAAAATCAAGGCCCATCCCCGAGATAAAGTCTCCATCGGCCGCCAGCGCAACATTGGCTTCGAAGGCAACCTCCTCGAACTTGTCACCTTTGTTATGGAAGAGAAAGTTGTACGAGGAATCATTGGTGATGAACAAGTCGGGTTTGCCGTCGAGGTCATAGTCTGCGACTCCGACGCCCATGCCCTTCCCTACATGGTCCCGCAATCCCCATTCTGCTGAGACATCCTGAAAGGTTCCGTCGCCTCGATTCAGGAAGAGCTGGTTTGGTTGGCCTTTGTAGTAGCGGGGATGACAATAGTCCGCCACGCCTTCAAAGGAGCAGAAAGGTTTGTCGCTGTAGGTCCAGCTCAAAT
>JAJZHR010000489.1 GCA_021810815.1 Acidobacteriota bacterium
CGGCGAAGCGGCCGAGCCGCTCAAGTCGCTGGCCCGCTATCTGGTGGAGCGGAAGCACTGAGGGCGTGGCTCCCACGCGGAGCAGGGCTGGCACGCCAGAATCTTCGCTTGAGCGGATCGGTAAAACATCTTTGATTCATTGGTTTGCATCGCAATCTTTAACCTGTTGCTTGAGAATCTGCATTTTGGGCGTTGACATGCTGAGCGAAAGATTTGTTCGGGTTGGCGCTGGCAGCTTCGGACGCTTGAGGGTCACTTCTTGAATACTGCGAACATCCCGCTCACCGCCGATGACATCCGCTCCGCGCTGAAGGACTGCTATGACCCGGAGATTCCGGTGAACATCGTCGATCTTGGCCTGATCTACAACGTGGAGGTCGCGCCCGATCCTGATGCTCCGGGGCTGCTGCCCAGGCAGCGCGTGGAGATCGACATCACCATGACATCGCCCGGCTGTCCTGCGCACGAGCAGATCATCGCGCAGGTGCAGAACCGCCTTGCCGGGGTGCAGGGCATCAGCGAGACGAAGGTGCATCTGGTGTGGGAGCCGAGGTGGACGCCGCAGCGCATTACGCCGGAGGGGCGCAAGCACCTGGGAATCGAATCTGGCGATTAAACCTGGGAATAGGATACTGCGATTGAATTTGTGTTGTGCCTTCAGGCTGAAGGAGTCGCTGCTCCCGGCGCTCGGCTGAGCAGTCGCTGTCTCCGGCATCAGTCCAGGTCGAAGTCGCGCAAGGGCTTGCCTGTATCCGGGGATTCCTTGGCCTTGCGCAGCGCCTCGGCGAACCTCTTCTCCATCAAGTCATTCTTGTTCTTCTCCGCGTCCACGGCCTGGCGGAAGAGGGATTCCTTGCGGCCCTCCTGCTCGCGCATGGAGCGTGCGGCGGACTCGAAATCCTCGAAAGTCCGTTTGCGCGGTGCCGCTGTGTGCGAGATGACGGCACGGGTCGCCAAATCGATCTTCAGCGTCGCTCCGCAGTCTGGACAGGCGACTTCAATGCTCTGGTTTTGATTGGCGGCCATTGATCCTCTCCCGCGACCCATTCTAAGCTGCTGCCTCGGCTAAAGAAAGAAGACGTGATGGCCGGGGCAGTCCTGCTCTGCATGGTCCACCAGCAGTTGCGCCAGGTCGTCGCCGTAGCGAGCAAGGAACCAGACGCCGCCAAGCACTCGCTCCTGTGGCTTCTGGTCGGGGAACAGGTGCAGCGTGAGGGCGTCGGCGTGCTTGCGCAGGCTTGCGTTGCGTTGCAGTTCATGGTTGGCTGCCATCAGCCGCAGGCGATTCATCTGGTAGAGCATCTTGCTGGCGGAAACCTCGGCGGACCGGCCCAGTCCGGCGTCCATCGATTGCATCCACTCCGTCAGAGCTGCGAGTTCGCTGTCCAGGGCGTTGGCGGTGTCGGCCAGTCTGCGCTTGCTCTCAGCGGACATGGCGCGCGCTCCCAGCTTCTGCGCCAGGGCATCGGCGGATTCCATCGCGTCTGGCAGGCTGAGTTCGTGCTGCGCCATCATTTTGGCCAGCGCGGGCTCGATGAGCGTGGCGGAGAAGCGCGGCAGCACAGGCGTTGTCCGGCCCAGAATCCTCTGATAGATCACCTGCGACTGGGCGAAATAGGCGATCTCAGCAGGGCCGCCGATGTAGGCGGAGGTGGGGAAGATTGTGTCCTGGAAGACGGCGCGCAGCAGGGCGTTGGGGCTCAGGCGCTCCGGTTCTGCGGCGAGTATGGAGAGCAGGTCGCCTGTGGAGTAGCTTTGCCCATTGGCTTTCCATGCGCCTCCTGATCGCTTCAGGGGGTGGCGCGCGCCGGTTGTCTCATCCAGCAGAAAGAGCAGGCTGCCGCCCTCGGGAACAAGCACCTGCGTGTGATAGCCGTTGGCCTCAAGCTCGGCATTGCGCTCCAGCAGGGCGAGGTGCAGGCCCTCGGCGTCTTCGATGGCGGCTTGCAGAGTGGCTGCGCCGAGCGCATGGAAGCCTCGCGTGGAGGCGTCCACCACAATCAAACCCTGCTCTGCGAAGACGTTTGCGATGAAGCGCGCGAACGCGTTTCCCATGGTCGCGCCCGGTGCGTAGGCAGCCTCGATCCGGTCGCAGATGGGAGCATGTCCCAGCAGATCCTTGAGTCGGGCCACCGCAGCGGCAACGCTTGCGTCCAGACGCAGATTGCCGACGGGGCGCGCGCTGCCGGCACTGGCTGCGTCTTCCACTGCAATGCGCAGCGTCTCCAGCTCATGCTTGCCGGGAAGAGCTACGTTGTTCACTTCGGCGAGATCATGGTCCTCGGTCGCCAGCCAGAAGACAGGCACATGGGGCAAGCCGGCTGCCGTGGCGTTCTGCGCTTTGCGGATGGCCGTTGCTGCCTTCAGCAACGTGAGCAGAGGTCCGCCGAAAAGTCCTACCTGCTGGCCCGTAAGGACAGCGTCTGCGCCGGAGCGCAGCTTCTCGATGTTTGCCAGCGCAGCGGAGCCGGCTCCCCAGCGTAGATTCTGGTGCAGCAGCAGGTCGGCGAGGGAGTTCCTCTTTTTGATCTCTTCCTGGTGGCTGCGCGATGAATGCATTGAGGAGCGCATCCAGTTCGCTTCCGCGCGATCAGGAGAAGCTCCGAACGGCGCCATGGGGTAGAAGCGGCGCATGGGCGAATCCGCGCCCGCATTT
>JAJZHR010000490.1 GCA_021810815.1 Acidobacteriota bacterium
GAAGTGGGGGCTTGCCGGGGCCTAGTCCGCAACGGCCATCATGTGCGCCCACAGCTCCTTGATCCCCGCTTTTGTTTTGGTGGAGCAGGGGACCAGCTCATCGAGGCCGTGCTCGCGCTTCAGCAGCGCGACGGACTTGGCGAGGGTGTTGTTTGAGAGCTTGTCGGCCTTGGTGCCGACGACGAGGAAGGGCTTCTGCAGGAGGCGCAGGTGCTGGATGAGCTGAGCATCGCTCTCCTGCGGAGGGATGTTGGTGTCTACCAGGCAGATGCACAGGGCGAGGGTTTCGCGCTCGGCCAGGTAGGGCTCGATGAACTTCGGCCACTCGGCGGAGATGGACTTGGAGATCTTGGCGTAGCCGTAGCCGGGCAGGTCGGCGAGGATGAGCGTGGGAGCGGACTTCCTCTTCTCGCCCACACCTTCATGGAGGGCGAAGAAGTTGATGGCGCGTGTGCGCCCGGGCGTGGAGGAGACCTTGGCCTGCTTGGAGCCCAGCACGGCGTTGATCAGGCTGGATTTGCCAACGTTGGAGCGGCCAAGGAAGGCGACCTCCGGCGCATGGTGCGTGGCGTCGAGCGAAGGGAAGTGGGCTACGTCGGTGGCGGAGAGCAGGAAGATGGGGTTCAGGCGCATGGACTACCAGTGTAGAGGAGCGGCGCGGAGGCGGCTCCAATTTGGGGAGAGGGTTGTCTTTCGGGACGGCATGGAAAATATATTTCTCCATTGATCCCGGCAGAGGCATAGCATTGACGATAGAGAAGATAGGAGGCTCGTATGTTGATGCCTTTGTTCGTTCTTTCCGCACTGCTGCTGTTCCCGCTTTCGCTCCAGCAACTCGCTGCTCCTGCTCCGTCCTCGACCATTCCCTCTGCTGCCCCCTCCACTTCGACGATCCCTGCCGAAGCTGCGAGCATGGTCAACCCGGTGAAGCCCACCACAGAATCGCAGGCATACGCCAGGAAGATGTATGGCTACGACTGCGCCATGTGCCATGGCGACAAGGGCGACGGCAAGGGCGATCTCGCCGTGGAGCAGAAGCTCACCACCAAGAACTTCACTGATCCTGCGGCTTTGAAAGCTATGACGGATGGACAGATCTTCTACGTCATCAAAAACGGCGAGGGAGGCCAGATGCCCGGCGAAGCCGACCGCGCAAAGACGAATGACATCTGGAACATGGTGATTCTGGTGCGCTCGTTCGCCAAGAAGCCAATGTAGCGGCGGGTCGGTTTGCTGCCGCACAAGCCTCCGCGAGTCGGGTGGGCTGACGGCGGATGTGCGTGCGTTCGGAGCCGGTGCGAGCCGGGTGCCGGGTGCGCCGAGGGGCGCTCACTGGTATTCTTATCGGGTTGACGATGCGTTGGATGTTCGCGCAAACGCCGCTCCTGAGCGGACTTTTCGCGTGGCCGCCGCAGCGCACAAGAGGTCTTCCCATGAAGAAACACTTCCTCCGATCCAGCTTCGCAGTGTGTTTGCTGGCGCTGCTTTGCTTGTTTGCCGCCCCGCAGGCAAGCCATGCGGCGAGCGCAGCTTCCACTTCGTCGCCCGATGCGGCCATACCTGCGTCGCAGTTGCTGCAGCCGGCGGAACTTGCTGCCATCCTGCGCTCCTCCAGCGGCGAGAAGCCCCTGGTGCTCCAGACCGGATCGCATGTTCTTTTTGCCGAGGCGCATATCCCCGGCGCGGAATACGCAGGCGCGGGAGCGGAGGATTCCGGGCTGCAGGCGCTGCGGGATCGCGTGAAGGGGCTGAAGCGGAACCAGTTCATCGTGATCTACTGCGGATGCTGCCCGTGGCATATGTGCCCGAACATCCGGCCAGCGTACTGGCAGTTGCAGAGCCTCGGCTTCACCCACGTCAAGGTGCTGTACCTTGCGGACAACTTCGGCGCCAACTGGGCGGACAAGGGATATCCAGTTGCCAAGGGCCGCTAGTGGAATGGTGGCTAAGGCAATGGTCGCTGGCATCATGGCCGCTGCGGAAAGGTGCAGATGGTCTTTGCGGATTGGCGGCGGCTGGATGAAGCGCCTTGCGTTCCTGATGGCGATGACGGCGGTGCTGCCGGGTCTGGCGAACTCTTCGCGGGCGCAGGCGGAGACTCCAACTGCCTCTGCCCATGGCTCCGCGCCCTTGTTTTCGCGCCCGGATCTGGACCATCGCCAGGTGAGCCTTGCGGCCTACCGGGGCAAGGTGGTGGTGCTCAACTTCTGGGCGACCTGGTGCGCTCCGTGCCTGATGGAGATGCCGCGTTTTGTGGAATGGCAGCAGCAGTATGGAGGACGCGGCCTGCAGGTGATCGGCGTCTCCATGGATGACGAGGCGACGCCGGTGCGGGCGGCCTACAAGAAGCTCGGATTGAACTACCCGGTCCTGATGGGCGATGAGAAGCTGGGGCAGATGTATGGCGGCGTCCTCGGACTTCCGGTCACCTTCCTGATCGACGCTCAGGGGAAGATTCGCTTTAAGCACGAGGGCGCTGTGGATCTCAGTGCCATGGAGAGGGAGATCCAGTCGCTGCTGCCAGGGCCAGGCAGTTTCCAGCATCCATAGGGAAACGCTGATGCAAGGCGCTCTGTCATTCCCTCAGGGGCTAAGAGGCCCGCTGCATTTCAGTTCATCGGCGGGAATGAAGTCCCTCCCCCCTCCAAAGCGC
>JAJZHR010000036.1 GCA_021810815.1 Acidobacteriota bacterium
GGGTCACCGAGCAGGTGGTGAAGAACTATCTGCGCAGTGTGTATGACAAAACCGGTGTCTCCGACCGGCTGGAACTGGCGCTGTTCACCATCCACCACCGCATCCTCGCCGAAGCTGCGGCAGAGGCGGGAAACCTGCTGCAGATGGCGAGCCGACAGACCGCGTAGGGGCTGTGCAGCATCCAGATGCTGCACAGCTTGCGTCTACAATTTCTCTGCGACGGACTTCGCCTGCGTGAACAGCAGCAGATAGTCCGGGCCGCCGGCTTTGGAGTCCGTTCCGGACATGTTGAAGCCGCCGAAGGGGTGCGCCCCGACCATTGCTCCCGTGCATTTGCGGTTGAAGTAGAGATTGCCCACGTGGAAATCGTGGCTCGCGCGCTCCAGCTTCTCGCGGCTCGCGGTGAAGACAGATCCCGTTAGCCCGTATTCCGTGTTGTTCGCGATGGCTAGCGATTCGTCGAAGCTCCGCGATTTGATCACCGCCAGCACGGGCCCGAAAATCTCTTCCTGCGCGATGCGTGCGGTGGGGGCGACGTCTGCAAAGACCGTGGGAGCGATGTAGTAGCCGCCCTCTGGTGTTTCAACTGCGTGGCCGCCGTTCACCAGCCGACCTTCTGTTTTGCCGATCTCGATGTACTGCATCGCCTTGGCGAAGGCGGGTTCGCTGGCCACAGGGCCAGCCGCGAAATTCTCCACCGGATTGCCCACTGCGATGCGGCTGACCCGCTCCTGCAGGCGCTCCAGAAAAATGTCGTAGATCGACTCGTCCACGATTACGCGGGAGCAGGCCGAGCACTTCTGCCCGTTGAAGCCGAAGGCGGAGCTGGCGACATCGGCCACGGCGCGGTCGATGTCGCAGTCGCTCTCGACGAGGATCGAGTCCTTGCCTCCCATCTCCAGGATGGTGCGTTTGATCCAGATTTGTCCCGGCTGGGTGCGCGCGGCCCGCTCGTGAATTTCAAGGCCGACGGCCTTCGATCCAGTGAAGGCGATGAAGCGCGTCTTCGGATGCTCGGTGAGGGCGCGGCCGAACTCCGGGCCACCCTGGCACAGGTTCACGACTCCTGGAGGAAGGCCAACACTTTCAAGCACATCCAAGAAGCGCGCTGCGATGGTGGGAGCGAAAGTCGAGGGCTTCAGGACCACCGTGTTGCCGGTGACGATGGCTGCAGCAGTCATTCCCGCCATGATCGCGAAGGGGAAATTCCAGGGTGGAATCACCGCTCCCACGCCGAGCGGAATGTAAAACAACTGGTTCCTCTCGCCGGGGTACTGGATGGGCGTGGTCGCGCTGGCGAGGCGCAGTGCCTCGCGGGCGTAGAACTCGAGGAAGTCGATGGTTTCGGCCACATCAGCGTCGGCCTCCGCCCAGTTCTTGCCTACCTCGTAGGTGAGCCATGCGCAGAACTCGAATTTGCGCTTGCGGATGGCGTCGCTGGCGCGGAGCAGCAGGGAGACACGCTCCTCGACTGGAACACGCTTCCAGATTTCAAAGGCGGCCAGGGCGGCCTGCATGGCCTCCTCGGCCTGCTGCGGGCCCGCGCTTTGATGAATTCCAATCACCTGCGAAGGGTTTGCCGGATTCACGGAGATGGTTTTCTCCTCCGTGCGGCTGCGCTTTCCATTGATGATCAGGTCGTACTCGCCGCCAAACTGGTCGCTGACCGCATCCAGGGCCGCGCGCATGGAGCGCGCCACGTCCGAGCGGCTGAAGTCCGTGAAAGGCTCATTGCAAAAGACGCCTTGCGGCGCGAGAGGGGAAACGTCGGTGCTGATTTCTAGGGTCGCCATGTCATCTATAAGTGTATGCCGCAGAGGCAGGCGCACTCAAAGAATAAAAGTCGGCTTGCTCCGACGACGCAAAAGGAAGACAGCAATCCGGTAACATGGATGCTTATGCTTGATTCAGCATTCGTACGCGCCAATTTTGACCTGGTGAGAGCCAAACTGGCCTCCCGTGGAATGGACGCCGCGCTCCTCGACCAGTTCGCTCAGATCGACGAGCGGCGCCGCGCTGCCATTACGCAGGTGGAGACGAAGAAGGCACTGCGGAACGCTGCCAGCGCCGAAGTTGGCCGCCTGAAGAAGCAGGGTGGAGACGCGAGCGAATTTGTTGCCCAGGCGACGGCATTGAAGGCGGAAATCGACCAGTTGGATGGAGAGGCGGCAGCAGCGGAGCTGGCGATGCGGAGTCTGCTGGAGCAGGTCCCCAACCTTCCCCACGACAGTGTTCCCGTTGGCCGCAGCGAGCACGACAACGTGGAAGTGAAGACCTGGGGCGAGAAGCCGCAATTCGACTTCGCGCCCAAGCCGCACTGGGAAATCGGGGAGCAGCTTGGCATCCTCGACTTCGAGCGCGCGGCGAAGATCACGGGAGCGCGGTTCGCCGTCTACTGGCAGAATGGCGCGAGGCTGGAGCGGGCTCTGGCGAACTTCATGCTCGATCTGCACACAGGCGAGCACGGCTACACCGAGGTGCTGCCGCCGTACATGGTCAACAGCGCATCCTTGTTCGGCACGGGGCAGTTGCCGAAGTTCGCCGCCGACCTTTTCAAGTGCGAGGGCAGCGACTACTGGCTGATTCCGACGGCCGAGGTTCCGGTCACCAATCTGTATCGCGACGAGACGCTGGAGGAGGCGCAGTTGCCCGTGTCGCTGACGGGGTACACGCCATGTTTTCGCTCCGAGGCAGGGTCGTATGGCAAGGATGTACGCGGCCTCATTCGCCAGCACCAGTTCCAGAAGGTGGAACTGGTGAAGTTTGTGCGGCCGGAGGAGTCCTACGCGGAGCATGAGAAGCTGACGCGCCACGCGGAGTTGGTGCTCGAGACTCTCGGCCTGCCCTATCGCAGGATGCTGCTCTGCACCGGGGATATGGGCTTCAGCTCCGCCAAAACGTATGATCTTGAGGTGTGGCTTCCGGGGCAGAACACCTACCGCGAAATCTCCTCCTGCTCGAATTTCGAGGCATTCCAGGCACGGCGCGCGAACATCCGTTTCCGTCCCGCAGCCAGCGGCTCTGGCAAAGTGAAGCCGGAGTTCCTCCACACATTGAATGGCAGCGGACTGGCCGTCGGGCGCACCTGGCTCGCCGTGATGGAGAATTATCAGCAGGCAGACGGCACGGTGCGCGTACCCGAAGCTCTGATGCCCTACATGGGCGGCGAAACTGTGCTGCGCAAGAGATCATGACCGGGCAAGAAACAGGCCAGAGAGAGACAGGGGAAAGCAGAGGACAGATGCTCCGAATTTTGCGCAACTACATTTTCTGGACCTACCCTCGCGGCAGCTTCCATTACGACGTGATGGTGACGCTGATCCTGGTGTTCCTGTTCGCTTCGCCGCACTGGATCAACTACAAGGACAAGCCGGTGTACGCCTACCCGCTGCACCGGAACAGCGTTCTGGTCACCAGTGAGGGCGGCAATAGTTTCGTGTACCAGATGTCAGCCGACGAAATGGATGGCAAAGTCGGCGAGGAGGCGCAGAGCGCAGCGATTCTGCGTGTGATCGAGCCCATCTCCGGCGAAGTGACTCTTGATCGGTATGAGGCTGTGCGCGACGCGAAAGGCAACGTGACCGCCTACCGCGCATGGGTTCGCCATTAAAGCGATTTCTTGCGCCTTTGGAGAACATTTCTGCGTCCAATGCTTGTGAGAAAAATCCTGGCCACACTTCACCTTTATCCTTTTCGCGCTGCGCTTCTTGTGCTCGCCTTGCTATCGCAGGCTTTTCCGGCCACTGCAGCTTATGCAGCCCCAGAGGCTTCCGCAGACGCAGCGCTGAGCAAGGTGCTGCAGCAGATGGACGCCGCATCGGAGAAGTTCAAGTCCGCGCGCGCTGACTTCAAATGGGACCAGTACACCCGCGTGGTGGACGAGACGGACACGCAGACAGGCGTCATCTGGTTCAAGCGGGTCGGCGGAGCGACCGAGATGGCCGCGCACATCAACGACCAGAATGGCCCCGGTGTTGCCAAGGAGCTGGTGTACAAGAACGGCAACCTGCAGCTCTACCAGCCGAAGATCGACGACCTGAAGGACTATCCGGCGGGCAAGAACAACGGCCAGTATGAGAGTTTTCTTGTGCTTGGCTTTGGCGGCCGTGGCAGCGATTTGCAGAAGAACTGGACGGTGACGCTGCAAGGCATGGAGACGCTGAGCGACGGCGCGCAAAAGATCCAGACCGCCAAGCTCGACCTGGTGCCCAAGCAGAAGAGCGTCAGCGACATGTTCACGCACATCACGATGTGGGTGGATCCTGTGCGCGGCATCTCCTTGATGCAGAAGTCCTACGAGCCCTCAGGAGACATACGCACCGCGACCTACAGCAACATCCGTTATAACGAGCCTTCCTCGGTTCCCGACAGCGCCTTCAAGATTCAGCGCAAAAGGAAGTAGCGCTGGTTCAGTTCTGGGGAGCTTTGGCGAGTTCTCGGTTGTTCATTGCCAGGGAGGCCGCAAACACCAGCACGATGGGAAAGCACTCCAGCGTGTAGCGCGGCTCCGCAGCATCGATGGTTGCGAGCAAAGCGGACCTGAGCAGCACAAAGAGGATCATCGGCCAGAGTATCGCTCTTGCTGCGGATGGCCCGAAGCGCGCCACTCTCCACGCTCCGACAAGCGCCGCAGCAAGATATAGCAGGTTCAGCCCAGCGGCGGCCAGTGCGGTCGTCATCTGGTGCGGTGAGCTGTCTGGTGAATTCCGCCACCAGTGCGCGTGCTCTTGCGGGAGCAGTTCCAGGCGCGGACGGAGCCACATGTCCGCCAGCCGAGCCAGCGGCAGCGCAATGTAATAGCGCAGAGGATGCGTTGCGATCCGTTGTCGTGCGAGCGCATCGAAGCGGGCGTCGAGCGCGGGCGTCATGGTGGAGTTGATGTTGTAATCGGCCAGCAGATCCGCCGTTTGCTTCCTCTGCTGGGGAGAATCGAAGGCCCGCGAGGGCAGGTCCGCCAGATCGATCATGTCGCTGTTCTCGGGCCAGTAGACCTCTTCCGTGGAGACATAATCAATGGCCCAGGTGCGATACCAGCGATTGAAGCCGTTGTCGATGAACTCTCCGGGATCTGTGGCGGAGATAGGAGCGAGCGGTTGGAATACATGGAATTCTCGCCAATTGCGCTCCGCCCAGGGCGTGAGCGGCAGCAGTGTGCACGCGCTGCACAGCAGCACCAGGGAGATGGCGCGTTTGGCTCCGGCGCGTTGCCACGCGAAAAACAGCATCGCCGGGCACACCGCCGCTGGCAGCAGGCCGCCGTCTGGACGCAGCAAAATGGCGTAGCTCATTGAAAAGACAAGGAGCCAGAAAGGAGATCCAAGTCCATGCCCTGCGGCCATCTGCCGCCGCCAGCGCATCAGCGAGTGGAAAGCGAGAGCGACGCAGAAGATGCTGAGCGTCTCCGTCAGCGGCGTCGCGACGTAATTCGCTGTGAAGGGGCACAGAGCCGCGATCCACAGGGCCACGAGGCCTGCTCTGCGGCCGAAAAGGTTTGCAGTCAGAGAGGCGATCAGCAGGCAAGTGATCAGATCCACCCAGACTTGCGCATACAGCACCGCGGTGTAGTGCTCCATTCCGAAAAGGCGGAAGCATGCTGCAAGGAAAAACGGATAGCCGGGCAGGCGGATCAGCGTTGGGCGCAGGCCGCCTGCGGCGTGGAATCCGTACACGCCGTGCAGGAGGAGGTTCTTCGCCAGCGCGCCATAGATGAGCGTATCGCCGAGAACCTGCGGGTAGACGCGCACGAACCAGAGCCGCAGTAGCAGCCCCGCGACGAGTGCTGCGGCTGCGAGTATCCGGCGACGCGTGAGCCTATATCCTTGGAAGAGTGTCGGGGAGGCCATGAAGCAGCATCATACAGAACGCCGCCCGCAATCAATTGACGTCGCACCACCCGCTGCATAGGATTCGAGTAGTCCGGAGCCCATGGTTAAACAGATTTTTCACGATCCGCATAGCAAGCGTTGGAAGCGGCTTCGCCGCGTCATGGACGTAGCCATCGTCCTGTCGACCTTCGTTCTGGTCTTCTTCGCCCTGCGTGTTCTGCGGACGCAGACGCTGCCAGAGCTTCTGCTCTCCACCCCGAAGCGGAACTTCCGGGCGCTGAAGTCGTCTTCGGACTCGAAGACCAAGTTGCTCCACCACGCGCCGCACCGGCGCACTAGCCGCAAGCCTTCTGAGATTCCCTTCAATACCGGCGAGGGCCTGCGGGCGGCCTACTACGTGGAGTGGGATCCGGCGAGCTACTCCTCGCTGAAGCAGCACATCAAGCAGATCGATCTGCTCTTCCCGGAGTGGCTCCACGTTGTCACGCCCGATGGCAAGCTGACCTCCTACACCATCGACAACCGCTCGTATGCGGTGGTCGATAATGGGGGCGTGCATAGCGTGGATCGCGACAACAAGGTCGCCCGCACCATCGCAGATGCCCACGAAGACACCGAGATTTTCCCTCTCGTGAACAACTATGACCCCGTGGCCGGCCAGTTTCTGCCTGCTGTGGGCGACTTCCTGAATAGTCCCGCAAGCACTGCGAATTTCATGCGGCAGGTCGACCGCTTCCTCGCGGCGGACAGCCGCTACCGTGGACTGTCACTCGACTTCGAAGACATTCCGGCATCCGCGCAGCCCGCGTACCGCAACCTGATCGGAGCCCTCTATGACGATCTCCATTCCAAGAATCTGCGTCTCTACATCAACGTCCCTGTGGATGATGACGATTTTGATCTGAGCTTCATGGCGGCGCACAGCGACGGCCTGATGGTGATGAATTACGACCAGCACCAGACCGACTCCGTTCCGGGGCCTATCGCCGCGCAGGACTGGTTCATCAGCAATCTGAAGCAGGTGATGAAGCTGGTGCCGAAGGAAAAGATCATCTGCTCCATTGGCAACTATGGCTACGACTGGACCATGCCACTGCCTGCCGACGCTGGATCGAAGAGGCGGAGGCCGCTCACCGCGAAAGAGCTGAAGCTGGAGCAGACTCCCATCAGCGCGGACGATGTGTCTCCGCAGGAAGCGTGGCAGATAGCGACGGACACGGACTCTCAGGTGGAGCTGGATCCGAAGTCGCTGAATGCTCACTTCGCCTATGACGACATGGACGCGAAGCAGCGCCACCAGATCTGGTTTCTGGACGCGACGACGGCGTTGAATCAGATGAGGGCGGCGCGGCTGCTGGGCATCCAGACCTTCGCGCTGTGGAGGCTGGGATCCGAAGATAGCTCCATGTGGAGCATCTGGGACAAGCCCGTCACCTCCGATCCGGAGAAGGCCCTCGCACTTGTGCAGCCCGGCCAGGATGTGGACACCGAAGGTGACGGAGACGTGCTGCGCATTACGCGCAAGCCGCAGCCCGGCCATCGCTCCATCGAAATGGATGACGACGACCAGTTCATCGTGAACGAGACGATGGACTCCTACCCGCTCTCCTATACGGTGGAGCAGTATGGCTACCATCCGAAGGAAGTCGCTCTCAGCTTTGACGACGGGCCAGATCCCGTGTGGACGCCGAAGATCCTCGACGTGCTGAAGAGCAAGAAGGTGAAGGGGACGTTTTTCGAGATTGGCGAGGTCGCGCAGGACAATGTCAGCGTGATGCGGCGGGTCTTCAACGAAGGCCACGAGATCGGCAACCACACCTTCACCCATCCTGACATCAGCGAGGTCTCCCAGCGCCAGCTCGATCTGGAGCTGAACCTGACCGAGCGGCTCTTCGCGGCCAAGCTCGGTGTTCAGCCACTCTATTTCCGTCCGCCGTACTCCATTGACCAGGAGCCGGACACCAACGACATGGCAGCGCCTATTGATCGGATCCAGAGCATGGGATACGTCACCATCGGCGACAAGCTGGACACCAATGACTGGGATGAGCATCCGCGCAAGTCGCCGCAGGAGATCACGCAGAGCATCCTGAAGCAGATCGATGAGATGAACTCGAAGCCATGGATGCGCGGCAGCATTATCCTGATGCACGATGGCGGCGGCGACCGCTCCGCCACCGTGGCTGCGCTACCCGTGCTGATCGACTCGCTGCGCGCCAAGGGTTACACCTTCGTCCCAGTGTCTCAGTTGATTGGCAAGACGCGTGCCGAGGTGATGCCGCCGCTCAACAGGAAGCAGCGCTGGCAGGCCCGAGTGGACTCGATCGCCTTCTTCTTCTTCTCCTTTTTCAACCACTTCGTCATCGACGTCTTCTTTGTCGGCGATGTTTTGATGAGCGCCCGCCTGATCCTGGTCGGCATCTTCGCCGTGATTGATCGCCTGCGCAAACGTCCGAATTTCGCACCTGCGGGATATGCTCCGCGCGTTGCCGTGCTGATACCTGCGTACAACGAGGAAACGGTCATTGTCCGAACCATCCGCTCGGTGATGCATTCCGACTACAAGAATCTGCGCATCATCGTCATCGACGATGGTTCGACGGACCAGACTTACAACGTCGCGCGCGAAGCCTATCCCGACCAGATTGCCGACGGCACCCTGACCGTGCTGACCAAGCCCAACGCCGGCAAGGCAGAGGCGCTCAACTTCGCTGTGGCCAACCTGACCGAAGAGATCTACGTCGGCATCGACGCGGACACGGTCATCGCCCACGATGCCATTTCGAAGCTCGTCCCCCACTTCGCCAACCCGCGCATTGGCGCTGTGGCAGGGAATGCGAAAGTGGGCAATCGCGTCAACCTGTGGACGCGCTGGCAGGCGCTGGAATACATCACCAGCCAGAATTTCGAGCGGCGCGCGCTTGATCTGTTCAACGTGGTGACGGTTGTCCCCGGCGCTATCGGAGCATGGCGCACGCAGGCGGTTCGCGACGGCGGAGGCTACCCGGTGAACACGGTAGCGGAGGACGCTGACCTCACGATGAACCTGCTTGAGCAGGGCTACTATGCCATCTACGAGGATCGTGCGTACGCATTCACGGAAGCTCCAGTGAACATGAACGGTCTGATGCGGCAGCGCTTCCGCTGGTCCTTCGGCATTCTGCAGGCTGTGTTCAAGCACAAGAGCGCGTTTGTGCGCCATCGCGCCATGGGACTGTTCGCCTTGCCGAACATGCTTATCTTCCAGATACTGCTGCCGCTGTTCTCGCCGTTCATCGACCTCATGTTCCTCGCCGGCGTGGTGCATTACCTGCTGGATCAGCACTTCCATCCCGAGGCCGCCAGCACTGCGAGCTTCTACAAGCTGCTCACCTTCTTCCTGGCGTTTCTCGTCATCGACTTCCTGGCGTCCGCTCTGGCCTTTGCTCTGGAGCGCAAGCATGAGTCCAGCAAGGGCGATGGCTGGCTGCTGTGGCACATCTGGATCCAGAGATTCACCTATCGCCAGGTCTTCTCCGTGGTTTTGTTCAAGACGATCAAGCGCGCTATCGATGGTCGCCCGTTCAGTTGGGACAAACTCGCTCGCACCGCGACCATGTCCGCCACGACCGACAAGATGATGGTAGGCGGCCACGGCGGTTCTTCCTAGGCAACAGCGACGGAGCTGCCATGGTTGCGCTGCCGGTGGTTGAGCATCGGCATCGCTTGGTTCCCGCAGGAGTTGCCATTAAGCGTGTCAATTTCATCGAATTGCTAACATGGAGCCAGACCTTCGCCTGCGATACTTGACCTCTATGAAGAACCTTCGCCGTGCCTTTACTCTCTCGCTGTGCCTGCTGCTTGCCTCCTGTGCGATTCCTGCCGCCAACGCCAGCGCCTACAATGCGAAGCCGAAGCTGGTGGTCATCCTGGTTCTGGACCAGTTCCGCGGCGACTATCTGCCGCGCTATCAGGCCGACTTCAAGACTCCCAATGGCTTCAACCTGTTCCTCAAGCGTGGCGCGAGCTTCGACGACTGCTACTTCGATTACGCGAACACCATGACCGCGCCCGGCCACTCCACCATCGCCACCGGAGCCTACACTGATGGGCATGGCATTGCGGAGAACGACTGGTGGGATCTGAGCCGCTCCACCACGCACACATTCAGCTCCGTGGACGACGAGAACTATCAGTTGGTTGGTGTTCCCGCCGACGGAGCGGGTGAGATGGCTCAGGAGCAGCGCATGGGAGCGTCGCCGCGTAATCTGCTGGCTTCCACTCTGGGCGACGAGGTGGTGCTCGCCACCAAGGGCGAGTCAAAGCTCTACGGCATCTCCCTCAAGGACCGAGCCGCTATCCTCACCTCTGGCCACGCTTCCAATGGTGCCTTCTGGATCGACCAGAAGTCGGGGCGCTTCATCACCTCCACCTACTGGATGAGCACGCTGCCAGCCTGGGCCAGTTCCTTCGACGAGGGCGGCCGCATTGCCGAGGCCTACAAGGAAGCCGGAGTCCCAGCGACAGCGAGCTTCTACAGCAAGGTAGGCCCGACACCCGCTGCCGTGTCGTATGAGCTCGACTTCGCGAAGGCCCTCATCCAGAACGAAAAGCTTGGTCGCCATGATGTCACCGATGTGCTGACCATCAGCATCTCGTCGACGGATATGCTGGGCCACGCCGTTGGGCCGGATTCTCCCCGGCAGCGCGCCATGATCGACGCGGTCGATGTGGATCTGAACAACTTCTTCGGATGGCTGGATAAGAACGTGGATGGCGGCCTGCCGAATGTGTGGGTGGCGTTGACCGGCGACCATGGCGTCGCTCCCTCGCCCTATGCAGCAGCCAAGCTGGGCATGCCGTCCGCCGCGCTCGATATGTCCAGCGTGTACGCTGCGCTCGATGCTGCCCTCAACCAGCGCTTTACGCCGGGGCAGAAGATTGCCTACATGCTGCGCGGCGGCGAGTTGCCCTATCTCGAAATCGACCCACGCCCCTTCGAGCGCGCCCATGTGAGCGAGGCGGACGCTGAGCAGGCAGTGGCCGAGGCGCTCGGGCCTGCCCTCGCGACTACTACGATGCCCGTGCCGCAAGGGCCAAGAGGGTCGCGTCTGCCCCAGCAGCCGCTG
>JAJZHR010000491.1 GCA_021810815.1 Acidobacteriota bacterium
CTTCAAGCGGTGGAGATTTCCCGGGCACGTCCATGCCATCCCGCCAAACTCAACTTCGCAGCGCCTGACGATCAGCCGCCATGCGTCCCGTACAATTTCCACAGCCCCTGCGCGACAAGATCCCCCCATGAAGAAAGCGCGAACATCCGTTCCATCCAAGCGCACTGGCGAGGCCGAGTATCGCCTGCCACCGGGCCTGAAGCTGAACCTGCCCTTCTACCTCTTCAAGAAATTCTTCCGTCCAGCCGACCCCATCGCTCTCTTTGAGCATCTCGCGCTCACCTACGGCCCTATCGCCCACTACAAGCTTGGCTTAGCGAACATCGCTTTCCTCAACGATCCCGAACTGGTTCGCGAGGTGCTCATCAACCAGGGCTCCAGCTTCATCAAGGAGCGCACCCAGCGCCGCCTGAAGATCCTGCTCGGGGAGGGGCTCATCACCAGCGAGGGAGCGTTCCACATGCGGCAAAGGCGCATCGCTGCTCCCGCCTTCCACCGCCAGCGCATCGCCGCCTATGGCGAAGGCATGGCGGTCCGCGCCGCCGCCATGCGCGATTCATGGCAGCCCGGCCAGACCTTCGACGTCTCCGCCGCCATGATGGAGCTGTCGCTGGAGATCGTCGCCCGCACCCTCTTCGCCACCGAGGTGACCGACGACGTCCGCGCGATCAACCGCGAAGTGAATGTCATCATGGGCCTCTACAACTTTCTCGTCGCGCTGCCCCGCGCAGAGCGATACCTGCACCTGCCGATTCCGGGGCTCATGCAATTCAAACGATCCCGGCGGAAGCTCGACTCCGTGGTCCACCGCATCCTCGAGGAGCATCGCTGCTATGTGGCCGCCGGTGGTGCGGACCGCGGCGACCTGCTCTCGATGCTGGTCAGCGCACGGGATGAGGAGGATGGCGCAGGCTCGCAGGAGGAACCGGCCGCCAGAGGCATGACCGACGAGCAACTGCGCGACGAAGTGCTCACCATCTTCCTCGCTGGCTACGAAACAACCGCAAATGCTCTCGCGTGGACCTGGTATCTCCTCTCGCAGAACCCTGAAGCCGAGGCCCGCATGTTCGCCGAGATCGTGTCCGTCCTCGGCGCGGGCGAGAGCAGCCGCCTGCCGACGCTTGAAGACCTGCCGCTCCTGCGCTACACCGAGCAGGTTTTCGCGGAGTCCATGAGGCTCTACCCGCCTGTCTGGGCCATGGGGCGCGAGTCCACCCGCCCCATCGAACTCGGCGAATACCGCTTCCCTGCGGGAACCTATTTCTATTTCAGCCAGTACATCATCCAGCGCGACCCGGCCAACTTCCCAGACCCGCTGCGCTTCGACCCCGACCGCTTCTCGCCCGAGCAGAAGGCAGCCCGTCCCCGCTTCGCCTACTTTCCCTTCGGAGGAGGCGGACGGCAATGCATCGGGGAAGCCTTCGCATGGATGGAGGGCGTTCTCATCCTGGCAACCATCGCGCAGAAGTGGCGGCTGGAATTCGTCCCCGGCCAGCAAGTCGGCGTCCAGCCGAAAATCACCCTGCGCCCCAAATTCCCCATGCGGATGACAGCGCGAGCACGCTGAAGCGCATTGAGCTAGGCGGCTGAAGCAGTCGCCGGAGCAATCGGCAGCGTGAAGCAGAAAGTCGTCCCCACATTGAGCTGGCTCTCAACCCGGATGGTTCCGCCATGCGCCATCACGATATGTTTCGCAATCGCCAGTCCCAGGCCGGTGCCGCCAGTCTCCTTGGAGCGCGCCTTGTCCACCCGGTAGAACCTCTCGAAGATGCGATCCAGATGCTCGTAGGCGATTCCCGGCCCGAAGTCCTGCACCCGGAAGCTCACAAAGCCCTCGTCCTCTTCCGCCGCGCTGACCACCACCCTGCCGCCGGAGTGGATGCCCCTTGGCCGGCCATACTTGATCGCATTCTCGATCAGGTTGGCGAGCACCTGCTGGATGGCGTCATAGTCCGCCATCACCCCACGCTCGCTCAGATCTCCGCGCAGGATCTCCACCTCCATGTCCTGCGCCACTCCAGCCAGCGAGGCCACCGCGTCCCCCACCAGCGAGGCCGCCGCCTGCGGAACCGGACGCAGCTTGTGCTCGCCCGACTCCACCCGCGCCAGCGCCAGCAAGTCCTCCGTCAGGCGGTTCATGCGCGTCGCGTTCTTCAGGATGATCTGCAGGAACTCGCGCACATGGGGAGCAGGCCGATGGGCGCGTTGGCGCGCCTCCACAGCATCGTGCGGTCCAGCAGAATCATCGAAGCCGTCGTCGGCAGTGCTGTCCAGATGATCGAGCAGCGTCTCCACATAGCCTGAGATCGAGGTCAGGGGCGTCCGCAACTCATGGGAGACGTTGGCGATAAAGTCCCGCCGCGTCGTCTCCACCCGCTCCACCTCGGAGATGTCATGCAGCACCGCCACAGCGCCTCCTCCCGGCGTTGGAGCTGCGCTGACCTCGAAGGTCCGTCCCGGAACCACCGACCACGCTTTGCCTTCGCTCACGGTCTTCTGCTCCAGTGTGCGGGTCACGCAGAGCAGCACATCCGGGTCGCGAATGGTCTGCACCAGCGCATGGCCCACCCTCACGCTGCTGGCCGCGCCCGGCACCACCATCATGCTTTGCATCACGCGGTTGGTCCACTGGATGCGTCCGCTCG
>JAJZHR010000492.1 GCA_021810815.1 Acidobacteriota bacterium
ATGCGCCGCGGCGCTGTTTCCCGGCTCTGGTCTGGTGCTCGACTCGCTGGGACTGAATCCGACGCGCGCGGCGCTGCTGGATGTGTTGACAGTGCTCGGCGTCAACATCAGCGTGCTGAATATCGAAGAGAAGAACGCCGAGCTGGTGGGGACGGTGCAGGTGTCCGCGCCGATCGACGGGTTGCGCTCGACGACAGTGAGCGGCGCGCTGGCGGCGCAGTTGATCGACGAGCTTCCGGTGCTGGCCGCGATTGGGCCGTATACCAGCGGCGGCATTCGCATTCGCGATGCGAAGGAGCTGAGGGTGAAAGAGTCGGACCGCATTGCGCTGGTGGCGAAGAATCTGCGCGCGATGGGCGCGGAGGTCATAGAGTTCGAGGATGGGCTGGACGTGCCCGGCGGGCAGAAGCTGCATGGCGCGACCATCGACGCCGGCGGCGACCACCGCATCGCCATGGCCTTCAGCGTGGCCGCGCTGCGCGCCGAAGGCGATACGCTGATCCAGGGCGCGGAGTCGGCGGCCATCAGCTTTCCGGAGTTCTTCGATCTGCTCGACCAGATGGCAGAGCGATAAGCGCACTGTGACACATGAGAATGGCCCGGCAGATTGCCGGGCCATTTTCGTTGCGGTGCGATTCAGCGCGAAGGCGGCGGGGTGGTGGGCGCCACGCGGGTGTCGGTCGCGGGCTTTAGTCCGGGCACCATGGGCTGCGCCGACACATTGCCGGAGGCGGCGTCATTGAGGTTGATGCCATAGTGTTGCAGCGTGGTGGCCGTGATCTGGTAGAGCGCCGCGCGATCCTTTGCGTAGGCGGTCTCCGCGGAGATCAGGTTGAACTCGGCGGTGGCCAGATTGCGCTCCTGCTGCAGGACGTTGGCGGCGATGGATGCCCCCAGATGCAGCTTTTTCTGCTCCGCATCCAGGCTCTCCTGCGCATACTTCAGGGCGGCGCGCGAGGCCAGGACCTGGGCACGATCGTTGGTCAGAGCGAACTGCGCATTCACCACCTGCATACGGATTTCAGTGTAGCGCTGCTCCAGATGCAGCTCGGCCTGGCGATACTCGATGAGCGAGCGCGCCTGGTCAGCCTGCGCGGGGCGATTGCGGATTGGAATGGTCAGGTTGAAGCCGATGCCCTTATCCGGCGCCGTGCTGTTCACCAGGTCGGCCAGCACACCGCCAACGCTGGAAGGCACAGGGCTCGTGGACCCGGCGGGGAAGCAGGGTTGACCAAAAAAGTTGCAATTGGGATTGAGGGGGCCGCCAGTTATGCTGGAGCCGTAGTATCCGTAGGCGTCGAGCGTGGGCAGCAGTCCATTCCGCGTCGCACGCAGCGTGATCTCGTTGTTCTTGAGCTGCAGGACAGCCTCTGCCAACTCCGGCCGCTGCTTGAAGGCAGTCTGAACCAGCTCATCCACCGGCTGGGTCTCTTCGGGGAGTTCCTGCAGGCTGATACGGTCGGTGGGGATGATGGGAGCGGCCACCAGCGCGGGATCATTGAGATTGCGCGCAATCGCCTGCTTCATGATGAGCTGCTGGTATTTGAGGGCGCTTTGGGCACTGATCAGGGCCTGTCTGTCGGTGGCCACGGTGGACTGCGCGTTGACGACATCGAGCGGAGCCACGGTACCGATCTGAAGCTGCTTGTCCGTGTCGCTCTCCAATTGCGAACTCTGCGCCAGCGCGCGCTCCTTGGACTGCACGTCCTCGTAGGCGCTCACGAGTCCCCAGTAAATGTTCTCCACCTGGTTGCTGGAATAGAGAATTTGCTGGCGGAAGCTGGCGTCTGTGATGCGGCGGTCGTTAAGCGCCTGGTACATGAAGCGTTTGTTGACGAAGATGCCGAAGCCCTGGAGCAGATGCTGGGTGACGGTGGCCTTAAACGAGGAGTTGTAGTTTGGGAAATAGGAGGTGAGCGGGCTGCTGCTGACGGCTCTGCTGTTGTTCCACGTCAAAGCGAGCGCGGTTCCCGTAACGAAGCCTTGGTTATAGGTAAGGTCATAGGTATTCGTGTGGGTAGAAGCCGCGGGGCTGAAGATGCTGGTGAACTGGCTATTGTTCCTATCAAACACGATGGATCCGGAAACGCTGGGGTCGGTGACCTCCGGAAGTGGTCCGGCGCCATTGGTGCTGAGCACCAGGTTTCCGCTGCCTGAGGCCGCGCCGCCTGAGCCGACCGTGGTGCCGCCGGGGCCACCGCCGGAACTCAGCGTGGAGGTGGCGCCGCCCAGTGTATTCGACGGCACGCCGGTGCTGACGCCGCGCAACGACGCTCCTGCCTTGGCGCGCAGGATGTCGGTATCGGCGATGTCGAGGTTATAGCGCGCCACGGCGATGTCGTAGTTGTTCTCAAGCGCGAGGGCCAGCGCATCGGACAGGCTGAGGTAGATTTTGCCGTCCTTGAGCAGGTTGTCCAGCCGCACCGAGTTGACGAAGCTGGCCGGCTCCACCTTGGTGGGCATGTAGACCTTGAGGGGATTGCCCAGCAGCCGGCCCGCGGGCTTGCTGAAGTCGCGCTGCATATCGCGCAGCGAGAGCGGCTCCGTGGCAGTGGGCGCTGGCTCGGAGGGAAGTCCCGACGAGGAGCGATCGGGCTGCGCCGTCCGGGCCGATTGCTGCGCGCATCCCGAAG
>JAJZHR010000037.1 GCA_021810815.1 Acidobacteriota bacterium
TCCCCGTCGCCCTCTTTTTGTCCGCTGGCCTCGACTCCACCACCATGCTCGCCCTCATGAAGGAGCTGCCTGGAGCCAACATCAACAGCATCACCCTCGGCTTCGATCAAACGCGCGGCACTGAAAATGACGAAACTGTCATCGCGCAATCGCTCGCTGCCCAGTACGGAGCGAAGCACCAGTCCCAGTACGTCACGCGCGACGATTTCCGAAGCGAACGCAACGCTCTTCTCGCTGCCATGGACCAGCCCTCCATCGACGGCGTCAACACCTACTTCGTCAGCCGCCTCTGCAAAATGTCCGGCTACAAAGTAGCCCTCTCCGGCGTCGGCGGAGACGAATTGTTCGCCGGCTATCCCAGCTTCCGCAACATCCCCTCGATGGTCTCCCTCGCAGCTCCTCTCAGCCACATCCCCGGCATCGGCAAAGCATGGCACATCGCCTCCTCGGCCTTCCTCAAGCGCTCCGGCTCGCCGAAGTACGCCGGCCTGCTCACCTACGGGGGCACGTTCCCCGGAGCCTACCTCCTGCGCCGCGGCCTCTACATGCCATGGGAGCTTCCCCGCCTTCTCGGCCCGGATGTAGCCGCAGAAGGGCTCCGAGAGCTGCACCCGATCCTCAGCATGCAGGAGATGCTGCGCCCGCTCGACAACGTGCGCTCGCCGCAATCCGCACGCCTCAAAGTCAGCGCTCTCGAGCTCTCCATGTACATGCGCAACCAGCTACTCCGGGACTCCGACTGGGCCGGCATGGCCCATTCCATCGAGATCCGCACTCCTCTGGCGGACTTCGCCCTCCTGCGCGAGCTCGCTCCTCTGCTCGCCGGTCCCCATCCCCCAGGAAAGCAGCAGATGGCCAGCAGTCCCGCCCTGCCGCTGCCCCCAGCCATCCTCAACCGCGCCAAAACCGGCTTCAGCGTTCCTGTCCGCGAGTGGCTCATGGGCGACGATCCCTCCATCGCCGAGCGCGGCCTCCGCGGATGGTCCCGGATGATCCTCGCTCCCTACCTGCGGCAGCTTTAAGGAATCGCTGAACAAGTCCGGCTTTGAAGGAGCGGGGCTTCAGTCCCGCCGTAATTGGCTGAAATACAGCGAGGCTTTAGCCCTGTGGGAATTGCAGTGCAACTTACAGCGATTCCTTAGCCGTTGGAAGGAACGCTCATCGGCTTTGTAGGAATCCAGGCGAGCGATCGCACCCGGCGACAGCTTCGCCTTAAACCGCCTCCAATGGACGGTTATCGCACACCAGCGTTATCCTCGACATCAGAGATCTATGCACACTTCTCGATCCGCCAATGCCGCACCCGCCGCTGTCTCCCGCGCGGAAATCGCTGGTCTCGAGCCAGGAAAGAGCGTGCGCCTTCCTGCCGCTGCCATTGACGCGCTCACCGGCGATCCGAACTTCATGACCTCACTCGCTCGCGGCCTCAGCGTCATCCAGGCCTTCACGCGCCAGACACCGCAGATGACCACCTCCCAGGTAGCCCTGCGCACCGGCCTCTCCCGCGCTGCCGTGCGCCGTTGCCTCTACACCCTGCAGAAGCTCGGCTTCGCTGGTGCGGAGGACGGCCAGCATTTCTCTCTCCGCCCCCGCATCCTCTCTCTCAGCCATAGCTTCAGCTCCTCCAGTTCTCTCGCTCTCGCCTCTCAGCCCGTTCTCGACCATCTCAGCCACACCCTCGGCGAATCCTGCTCCGTAGGCACGATGGATGGCGACGAAATCGTCTACATCGGCCGCGCCAACGTAACCCGACTGATGACCGTCGATCTCGGCGTAGGCAGCCGTCTCCCCGCCTACTGCACCTCCATGGGCCGTGTCTTCCTCGCCAACATGCTGCAGGACGATCTCGACCAATACCTCGCACGCACCGAAATGCATCGCCACACCCGACGCACCATCGTCTCCCAGGACAAGCTCCGCATCGCTCTCCGCAACATCCAGAGAACCGGCTATGCCATGGTGGACCAGGAGCTTGAGGTTGGCCTCCGCTCCCTGGCCGTGCCTGTCAGGTCCGCGACCGGCAAAGTGATCGCCTCCATGAACATCGGCGCGCAGGCCCAGCGCATGCCCCTGCACGACATCCCATCGCGATTCCTTCCCCAATTGCTGGCAGCCGCGCACCAGCTAAGCCTGGCCCTGCGGTGACCATTTAGCCAGGAACTTGCATCCAACACCGGAGGAAACGAATGACTCCACCTGACGCGAGCAACCCACCCGTTGAAATCGAACCCCTGCCCTGCGCCGCCATCGTCCTCGCCGCAGGAGCCTCCACGCGGCTTGGAGTCCCCAAGCAACTGCTGCGGGTCGAGGGCGAGACTCTGCTGCGCCGCTCCGTCCGTGCCGCGCTCGAAGCCGGCTGCTCTCCCGTCGCCGTGGTTCTCGGCCCGCAGGCGGGCATCATGTTCAGCGACCTCAACGGCCTCAACGCCATTCCCGTCGTCAACGCAAACTGGCGCAGCGGAATGGCGTCCTCCCTCCACGCCGGCCTGATAGAGCTGGCTCGCCACGAACCCGAGCCGCCAAACGTCCTCATCCTCGTCTGCGATCAACCCGCTGTGACCTCAGAGATCATCCAGTCGCTGCTGGCGAACCACGCGCAGCACGGCAAGCTCATCACGGCATCCGCATACGCCAATACGCGCGGCGTCCCTGCCGTCTTCTCCGCCGCAGTGCTGCCGGAGCTGCTCGAACTCACCGGCGATGAGGGCGCCCGCGCCGTCATCGGACGCGTCCCCGCGCGAGTTGCCGACTTCGACTTCGCCGACGGCGCAACCGATGTGGACACGCCCGAAGACGCTCGCATGCTGCTGAAGCGCGAGCACGAGAAGCAAACCTGAATTGCGCATCTTGAAGCACGAAGCTGCTTCGCAGGACGCCGCCGTATGGAGCTGATGCTGATCAGACGACCCTACGCTCCCCGACAGGTCGAATACCCAAACGCGCTGAGCAACAGCGGCAAGTGGCATCCCGAGCCATCGCGCTCCACCGCGAACGTCACCACCACCTCTGGATAGAACGCAGCCCGTCCCGCCGCCTCGAAGTAGGCCCCCGTCTCAAAGACGATCCGGTACGTCCCCGCCCTCACCTTCTCCGCCGCAAGCAACTCCCCGCACCGGCCATCCGCGTCCGTGCTCTTGCTCGCCAGCGGCACCCACTGCTGCGGCCATACATCCGGCACACTTCTCTCCAGCGTCGCCTGCAGGCCCGCCGCAGCCCTGCCCAAGCCAACATCCGTCACCTGCGTCGTTATACCTGTCATAGTCGTCCCCAGCAGTATATGGCCGACTGCAAACGCATCCTCTTCCAATCGGTACTTGTCCTCATCAACTACCATCCCCAATATGCTTGAATAAGAACTGCCAGGAAATCAGCAGCAACACCACGAAAGCACACACTTGCCCCCTGCCCACATCGCGATCTGGAGCATCTTCGCACTCAGCATCGCATGCATGCTGCTGCGTCCGCGCAACATCCCGGAGGTATGGTGGATCTCCGCCGGCGCCGGCTCGCTGGTGGCCTTTGGCCTGCTGCCCTTGCGCAGCGCAGGCCACGCCATCGCGCAGGGAACGAATGTCTATCTCTTCCTCACTGGCATGATGCTGATCTGTGAACTCGCCCGGCGCTATGGCGTGTTCGATTGGCTCGCCGCCCTCGCCATCACCCACTCCGACTCGTCGCGCGCTCGCCTGCTCGCTCTGGTCTATGGCGTTGGAGCCGTAGTCACCATCTTCATGTCCAACGATGCCACCGCCGTCGTCCTCACTCCTGCCGTTCTCGCAGCCGTCAAGAAGCAGAAGGGAGATCCCCTCCCCTACCTCTTCGCATGCGCATTCGTCGCCAACGCCGCCAGCTTCGTCCTGCCCATCTCCAACCCCGCCAACCTCGTCGTCTTCCAGCACGGCATGCCTCCCCTTTCGGAATGGGTGGCCATGTTCGCCATCCCCTCCGTCCTCGCCATCGCCGGCACCTATGCTCTTCTGCACTGGCGCTTTCGCGAAGAACTGCGGGAAGCGATGGATGAGAGCAGCGAAACCGCGCATCTGTCCGCCACCGGAAAGGTCACCCTCGCATCCATCTTCGTCATGGCTGCAGCCCTGCTCGTCGCCTCCGAACTCAAGATGGATCTCGGCCTCCCCGCCTTCGCCACCGCGGTCGCCGCCGCGACCGTCCTGCTCCTCTGGCAGCGCACCAATCCATGGCACATCGCGCGAGAGATCTCCTGGAGCGTTCTCCCCCTCGTCGCCGGCCTCTTCATGCTGGTGCAGGCCGTGCGTCTTGCCAACGCCCTCGTCTGGACTGAGGCCGCGCTGCACACTCTCGAAGGTTGGCACCCCATCCCCGCTTCCTTGACAGCGGCCTTCAGCATCGGCATCGGCACCAACCTGCTCAACAACCTTCCCCTCGGACTCTTGATGGGAGAAGGCGTTCAAGCCACGCTCATCACTGGTGCCCTCCGCCATGCCGTCCTCATCGCCATCGACCTCGGCCCGAACCTCTCCGTCACAGGCTCGCTGGCGACAATTCTCTGGCTGATCGCCATCCGCAAGGAGGGCCTCGACGTGAGCGCGTGGAAGTTCCTGAAGATCGGCGCTCTCGTCATGCCGCCCACCCTGCTGCTGGCCGCTCTAACAGATCATTTGATCGGGCGCTAAGGAGCCTCTGATCCATCCTGTCTTTGGCCATCGGCGACATCCTCTGCGCTCAAAGCAACCCCTTTTCCCCACCCTGCATCCAACCTCGTAATCACAGTCAGGTAGCACCACCGATTCGGAAATTCCGTTCCATCGGCCAGAGAGAACCCTAAAGCATGCCACAGGCCGAATCGATCTATCCAGACCGCGAACGAATCTCCCTCGGAGTGCCCGGGCTGGACGATATCCTCAACGGCGGACTTCCCAGCGGGCACCTCTATCTCATCGAAGGCGATCCCGGCACGGGCAAGACCACCATCGCCCTCCAATTCCTGCTCGAAGGACAGCGCATCGGCGAGAAAGGGCTCCATGTCACCCTTTCCGAGTCGAATGCCGAGCTGCTCGCCGTCGCCGAGTCACACGGCTGGAGCCTCGGCGACCTGTCCATCTACGAAATGACCCCGGAAGAAAGCAGCCTGAATCCAGAGGAGCAGTACACCGTTTTCCATCCCTCTGAGGTCGAGCTGGCCGACACTCTCACCGCCGTGCTCAAGCACGTGGAAGCGATCAATCCCAAGCGCATCGTCTTCGACTCCCTCGCCGAGCTGCGGATGCTCTCGCGCGATCCCCTTCGCTACCGCAGGCAGGTTCTCGCCCTCAAACGCTACTTCAGCGGGCGCGACTGCACCGTCCTCCTGCTCGACGATAGCGGCACCGACGGCCGCGACATGCAGTTGCGAAGCATCGCACATGGCGTCATCATTCTGCAGAGCCTCGACCGCGACTACGGCGTCAAGCGCCGCCGCCTCGAAGTGCGCAAGCTGCGCGGCTCCCGCTACCGCGAAGGCTTCCACGACTTCAACATGTACACTGGCGGCATCGCCGTCATACCCCGACTGGTCGCCTCGGAGCACAAGCCGGGGTTCCAGCCGCATGTCATCAGCAGCGGCCTCGCCGAGCTGGACCAACTGATCGGCGGCGGCATTGACGCCGGCACCAGCACCCTCATCATGGGCCCCGCCGGATGCGGCAAATCGAGCGTCGCCATACGATACGCCCTCGCCGCCGCCCGGCGCGGAGACGCCGCCACCATCTTCGCTTTCGACGAGTCCATCGCCTCCATCAAGCACCGCGCCGCCGGACTCGGCATGGACCTGGAACCCTACATCCAATCCGGCCATATCCATCTCCAGCAAATTGACCCGGCGGAGCTTTCCCCCGGCGAATTCGTCGCCGCCGTCCAGAACGCCGTCGAAAAACTCGACGCCGCCGTCCTGGTGATCGACAGCATCAACGGCCTGCTCGCCTCCATGCCCGATGATCGCTTCCTTGCCCTCCAGCTCCATGAGCTGCTCACCTACCTCAGCCAGCAGGGCGTCGCCACCATCCTGACCATCGCACAGCACGGCCTGCTCGGCAGCAACATGGATTCACCGATCGATGTCAGCTATCTCGCCGACGCCGTGGTCCTGTGCCGCTACTTCGAATACAAGGGCGAGCTCAGAAAAGCCATTTCAGTCATGAAGAAGAGAAGCGGAACCCATGAGCGGAGCATCCGCGAACTCATCATGGAAAACAACGAAATGCGGGTCGGCGGCACACTCTCCGAGTTCGAGGGCGTCCTCACAGGCATCCCCAGATTCACCGGTGTGCACAGCGACCTGGTCAAGGGAGAAGATGATCTTTCCGCTTCCTAACCCGCCCGACGCACTTCGCCGGGAAATCGCACTTCGAAATGAGAGCGCCCTTTCGAGAGATCCCGCGCTTGGCAGCGATCTCCGCATCCTCATCCTTGCCCCCATCGGCAAAGACGCGCAGCTCATCTCCGCACTGCTGGATCGCTCGCGCATCCCCAATGAAGTCTGCGCCTCCCCGCTCGCTCTCGCGCAGGCCATCTCCTCCGGCGCAGGAGCCGCCCTCATCGCGGAATGCGCGCTCTTCCCGCAAGTCGTCGCAGACATCGCGGAAGTACTGAGAAACCAGCCCGGATGGTCCGACTTCCCCCTCATGCTGCTCACCGTCCACGGTGAAGTCACCGAGCAAAGCCAGCGTCGCCGCGCCCTCCGCGAACCCCTCGGAAATGTCTATCTCCTCGAGCGCCCCTTGCGCCCGGAGACCCTCCTCGGAGCCGTCGAAGGGGCCCTCCGCACCCGTCGCCGCCAGTACCAGGTCCGCGACCAGTTGGCGCTATACAGGCTCGCAGAAGAAGCCCTCCGCAAATCCGAAAAGCTCGCCGTCACCGGACGACTCGCCGCCAGCATCGCGCATGAAATCAACAACCCGCTCGAGTCCGTCATCAACCTGCTCTACCTGATGCGCGGCGCCGAAGCACAGGATCTGCCCGCCTACCTCACACTCGCAGAGCAGGAACTGGCCCGCGTCACCGAAATCACCAAGCAGACCCTCAAGTTCTACCGCGAACCGCTCAAACCCGCCCCCACCGACATCATCGAAATCCTGGAATCGGTCCTCGGCCTCTACCACTCGCGCCTCACCGCCGCGGAAATCGATGTCGAGAAGGACTTCGCCCCCGTGCCCTCCATTGTTGCCGGAGCTGGCGAGCTCCGACAGCTCTTCGCAAACCTCATCGGCAATGCCATCGACTCCATGCGCACCGGAGGACGACTCCGCCTCGTCGCCCGCCGCGCCCGCTCCCTGAAAAACATAAACGATGGAAGCAATGACCACTCCTGGGGCGTCAGCGTCACCGTCGCCGATGTCGGCTCCGGCATCCCTCAGGACATCGTCGGCAAGGTCTTCGAGCCGTTCATCACCACCAAAGGCGACACCGGCACCGGGCTCGGTCTCTGGGTCGTCACCGAAATCCTCAAAAAGCACTCCGGCACCATCCGCGTGCGAAGCAGCACAAAGCCCGGCCAAAGCGGCACTGTCTTCACCGTCTTCCTTCCTGATAGCGAATTCCAGCTCCAGGCAATCGCGCAAAAAGCCATCGCCTGCTGACGACGGCAACCCGCAGCTTCAGTCGCGAACAGCTGCGTCTTGGCTGGATTGCTTGGCTGGATTTTTAGGATGCGGGAGGGTGAGGACCTGCGCAGCGAACCGGATCAGAAAGCCTGTTCCGTCCCTGCGAACCCGTTCAAGCGAACAGAAGAATGGAACGAAAAATTGGTAGCGATAATGGGAATTGAACCCATGTTTCAGCCTTGAGAGGGCCGCGTGCTAACCGCTGCACCATATCGCCACATTGCAGCCTCGAACCACAGCCACAGATGAATTTTAGCAGATTCCCCACTGCTTTGGGAGCAGGCTCCTTGCCCTCGCGCGAACCAATTTGGCCCCTTGCATGAACCCTTGCAAAAGCCCTTGGCCCGGAATTCAGATGCCCAGCTTCTTCACTTCATCGTTGTAATACTTGCGGTACAGGATGTCCCACTCCTGGCTGCCTTCTACGATGATCTTCCGCTGAGAAGCAATCTTTTGTTTGGCCGCCGCGTCGATCCGCATCTCTTCCATCAGCAGCTTGGTCAGGATCTTGCGCGCTTCCTGCCGGATCGTGTTGCGGTCTTCCAGAAAGTCGCACTCCGGTGTCTCCGCCAGTGTGTCCGCAATGGTATGCGCCAGCTTGTTCAGCTTGTCGGGAGTGATTCTCACAGCACCGCCTTGTACTTCCGCGCCAGCTCCGTCTTCACCTTCTTGAACATCTCGGGGTAGCTCGCTCCGGTCTTGCGCATGTCGTCCTGGAAAGCCTCCAGAATCACGCGAACCTCGTCGTTGATGCGGTCCTCCAGTTGCAGCTCCTCGAGCATGCCCTGGTTCACCCGCTCTGAGACGGCACCGGCGTTGCTGGTATGGATCATCTTCGCTTCAGACAGTTGCTTCACCGTCTGCCGTGCGAGATAGCCTACATAATCTTTTGAGAAAACCATGGTCTTTCCTTCGACTATAGCATGGCTCGCAGACGCATATCGGCACAGAAGCCGCGCAAGCATCCATCGCATCAAGCCGTGACCGGCGGCCGCAGGTCGCCAGACTTACTGCACGGTCAACTGGTACGTCATCTGGTGCGAAACGCTGGTGATCCCATCGGTTCCCACAGCCGTAACGACGAAGGTGAGGGTTCCCTGAGGAGTCCCCGGATCCGCCGGAGCGGTGCCCGAACCACTGTTCCCCGCGGTGGTGGTCGGATTGGTGGAGCATCCCACCGCAGCCGCCAGCAGAGACGCTGCCAGAGCGATCATCCACAGCGACGGCAAGCGCCTTCCCTTGCGTCCGGCTATCGGCGCCAGCAGCAGAAACAGCCCGGCCAAAGAAGCCGCCGCCGCTGGCAGTCCGAAACCACCTCTGTGCGTGGGCTGCTGCATTGCCGGCTGCTGCCTGGAAGACTGCTGCGTGGCCGCCTGCACATGCGCCGCCGTTGTGCTCAGCACCATCGACACCGTGCCGCCGCCGCCTATAATCTGCACTGGAATGATGCTGCACGACGTCTCGGTGTTCGCAGGCGGATTGCATCCAAACGCGACGCTTCCTGTGAAGCCCGCCACCGGTGTCACCACAATCGGAATCTGCGCCGAGGAGCCTTTGGTGATGAACTGAGACGGTGGGACTGCGACCATGCTGAAGTCCTGGATCGTCATATCGATCGTCGCCGCCGTTGATGTCAGGAAGTTCCTGTCGCCGCTGTAGACCGCCGTGATGACATGCGTTCCGCCGAGGAAGAATTTCGTCTGGAAGGTCGCCGCCGAACTCGCCAGCCCGTTCTGCTGCAGCGTCGCGGTTCCCAGGGTTGTGAACGATCCATTGAACGTGTCATAGAACGTCACGGTCCCCGTTGGCACCGCGTTGATGCCTGTGATCGTGGCGCTGCTCTGCGGCGAAACGATCACCGTGAAGACGATGTTCGCGCCCGCAAGAGCGGTGTTGTTCGCGAAATTCGTGTACACCACGGTCGTCGTCGGCACCGCCGTCACCGTGAGCGCGAAGATCCCCGACGTGCTGCTGTTCCAGTCCGTGTCCCCGGAGTACACGGCCGTGATGTTGTGGGTGCCGAGCGTCGTGAATGTCTCCGTGCCCACCGCCTGGTTGTTCACCACCGACACAGGCGAGCCAAGAGCCGTGGCGCCGTCATAGAACTGCACCGTTCCCGTCAAGCTATAGGCCGTCCCCGCCAACGCGCTCGCCGGAGCCACCGTCGCCGTCAGCGTCGTCGGCGTATTCAGCACCGCAGGGTTCGGCGACACCTTCAACGTCGTCACCGTGTTGCCCTTGATCGTGGTCAGCGTCGTCGTCGTCGAGGCTGTGGGATAGGTCGTGTCCCCGCTGTACACCACCTGCACCGCGTACGTTCCCGGCGGAGGTGCTGGAATCGTCACATTCACCGTCGAGCTGCCCGCCGCCCCCGGGTTCGGCACCAACGTGCCGGTGTACGTGCCTGCGACTCCCGGCACCGTCACCGTGATGGTCCGCGTCGGCGACACCCCGCCGCTGCCCTGCACCGTCGCCGTGATCGTCGACGTCTGCCCGTACATCACACCCGACGATGGCGAAGCCGTAGCCGTCACCGTAGCCGTAGCCGGGCTCACCGTCACCTGCACATTCTGAGTGCTGGTGCTGGAGGTGTAGATGGAATCGCCGCTATAAAACGCCGTCAACGTGTAAAGCCCCGGAGCCAGCTTGTTGCTGGAGAAGCTCGCCGTTCCCGTGCCCGCCGTCAGGGTCGACGTGCCCAGCACACCTTGCGTCGCCGCCGAGAAGGTCATCGTCCCGGTCGGGCTCGTTGTCAGGCCCGTCGTTGTGGTCGAGGCGGTCGCCGTCAGCGTGAGGTTCGCTCCATACGCGACCGTGAAGGACGAAGCCGAAAGCGTCGTCGTCGTGACGACATGGCCCTCCGTCACAGAAACCGCGGGCGATATGCTCCCTGTCCAATTCGTGTCCCCGCTGTAGACCGCCGTCAGGGAGTGCGTGACCCCCGGCGCGAGCGTCGTCGTGTACGTCGCATTATTCGCGTTCCCCGCTCCCACGGAGACAGAGCCAGCGCCAATCACCGCGCCGTTGTCCAGGAATTTCACCGTCCCCGTTGGCGCAGCCAAGCCCGTCGTCGATCCCGTCGAGATCCCCGCTATCAAGGTCACGCTAGAACCCGCCACGGGAGGATTGGGGGACAGGGTCAAAGTCGTCGTCGTCGCCGCCGTCCCGACGCTAACTGCCACCGCTGGAGACGTGCTGCCGGCCCAGCTCGAATCCCCGGAATACACGGCCGTCAAGCTGTGAGTCT
>JAJZHR010000038.1 GCA_021810815.1 Acidobacteriota bacterium
AGCGAGCGGACGCACGCCCTATGTGCTCGGGGCAATGGAATACGCGAGGGGACTCGGCGCGCTGACCATCGGCCTGAGCTGCGTTCCCGGCTCCCGCCTCGCGTTTGCCGCGGAGATCGCAATTACACCAGCGACCGGTCCCGAGGTCATCACCGGGTCAACGCGCATGAAGGCGGGCACCGCCACCAAGCTGGTGCTGAACATGCTCTCCACAGGCGTGATGATCCGCACGGGCCACGTCTATGGCAATCTGATGGTGAACGTGCAGCCCACGAATGCGAAGCTCGTTGACCGGGCAGAGCGCATCATCGCCGCAGCGACGGGATGCGACGCCGCGACAGCGGCTGGCCTGCTGCAGGAGGCTGGCTCGGTAAAGGCGGCGGTTGTCATGCGCAGGCTTGGCCTCGCGCGCGAACAGGCGGAGGCGAAACTCGCCGCAGCGAACGGGCGTTTGCGCGATGCTCTGCGGTAGCGCGCCGGACACAGGACTCCGCTGCTAGAATCGCTCTCTTATGAGCGAACATGACAAATTGAAAGAGCTTTCCCTAAGGCACGAACAGGCCGAAACGGGCGGTGGCGCGGCGCGACGGGAGCGCGAGCGGCTGGCGGGCAAAATGAGCGTGCGCGAGCGCATCGAATTCCTGCTGGACGACGGCAGCTTCGAGGAGACGGACAAGTTCGTCACGCACCGCTGCAACGACTTCGGCATGGACGCCGAGCGGGTTCCCGGCGACGGCTTCGTGACCGGGTACGGCCGCATCGAGGGCCGCGTGGTGTTCGTCTTCGCGCAGGACTTCACCGTCTTCGGCGGCAGCCTGAGCGAGACCAACGCGGCCAAGATCGTCAAGCTGATGGACACGGCCATGCGCGTGGGCGCTCCCATCATCGGCCTGAACGACTCGGGTGGAGCTCGCATCCAGGAGGGCGTTGTTTCGCTCGCCGGATATGCTGACATCTTCCTGCGCAACACGCTGGCTTCGGGAGTGATCCCGCAGATTTCCGCCATTCTTGGCCCGTGCGCCGGTGGCGCTGTCTACTCGCCCGCCATCACCGACTTCACCCTGATGACGGAGAAGACCAGCTACATGTTCGTCACCGGGCCGGACGTGATCAAGACCGTGACGCACGAGGACGTCAGCAAAGACACGCTCGGCGGCGCTGCGACGCACAACGAAATCTCCGGCGTGGCTCACTTCATGGCTCATGACGACGCGGAATGCCTTGCCATGGTGCGCGAACTGCTCAGCTTTCTGCCCTCAAACAATCTGGACGACCCTCCGCGCAAGCCGTGCAGCGACCCTGCCGACCGCGCCGACGCAGCGCTCGACTCCATTATCCCGGCGGAGAGCAACCAGCCCTACGACATCAAAGCCGTCATCGCCCGCGTGGTGGACGACGGCTATTTCTTCGAGGTCCACGAGCATTTCGCGCGCAACATCGTGGTCGGCTTCGCGCGCATGAGCGGACGGCCAGTGGGCATCGTCGCCAATCAGCCAGCGCACCTGGCCGGAGTGCTGGACATCGACGCCAGCGTGAAAGGAGCGCGTTTCGTCCGCTTCTGCGATGCGTTCAACATCCCTCTCATCACGTTCGAGGACGTCCCGGGATTCCTGCCGGGAACGCAGCAGGAGCACGGAGGCATCATCCGCCACGGCGCCAAGCTGCTCTACGCCTTCGCCGAAGCGACCGTTCCCAAGATGACCGTGATCACGCGCAAGGCCTACGGCGGGGCCTACTGCGTGATGAGCTCGAAGCACATCCGCACAGACGTGAACCTGGCGTGGCCCACGGCGGAGATCGCCGTCATGGGGCCGGAAGGAGCGGTGAACATCGTCTACAAGAGGGAACTGGAGGCGGCGGTGCGGCGGGCAGAGGCGGTATGGCCGTCCGGCAGGCCCTTCACCGAGGCAGAAAAGCTGACGATCCTGGCCGAAGTGAGGAAGGAGAAAGTGGATGAATTCCGCGACCGCTTCGCCAATCCCTATGTCGCCGCAGAGCGCGGGTACGTTGACGCCGTGATCCATCCCAAGGAAACGCGACGCCGCCTGAACACCGCCCTGGACATGCTCAGCGGCAAACGTGACAAAAACCCGCCTAAAAAGCACGGCAATATCCCTCTATGAAATCAACAAGCTTCCGACCGCTATCGCCCCATAAATCCCTATAGGATTTGTCTTCCCTATTGCAGCGCTATCGTAGTACCGTATTAGCTGTTCAGGTAATCAACAAAATAGATTACCTAAGTGTGTAACCATCAGTCGAACTGTCATCAGTTTGCTGAGAGGGTGTTCTCGCACGGGCTCAATCTGGAAACAAGTCATTGCTGCTCGATGTTTGGGCATTGGGCATGGCTGCGGCTCGAGCAAAACCCAGGATTTTCCACCGTATTCCAGCACAGATGATTACATCCTGGTTTGAGCAGATGATCGAGAAGTGCTCTGGCACAGGTGCTTATGGCACCGTTGCCGCCTCCCTGGCGGCTCTGCCCCGGCTAGGCTTCTTCAAATCCCGCCGGCAAAAACAAGTTGATGCGGCTGCGGAACAGGAGCACGCGCGTTTTCTGGCAGCCGCAGAAAGCAGCCTGAATGGCTTCTTCATCTTCGAGTCCGTGCGAGACACGGCGGGCGAGATCGTCGATTTTCGTTTCTGCTACATGAACGCGAACGCCGAGAAGTTGGTGCGACGGCCGCGCTCCGAGCTGATCGGGAAACTGCTGTGCGTCGAGTTGCCGATCCATCGAACCGAGGGCTGCTTCGAGAGATATCGCAAAGTGGTTTTGACGGGCGAGTCGTTGTGCGAGGAAATGCCAATCTCGAATGCGCAGATCAGCGCCTCCTGGATCCGCCATCAGGTGGTCAAGCTCGGCGACGGCATCGCGATCACAACATGCGACCTGAGCGAGACGAAGAAGACGAAGGAGCAATACAGGCAGCTTGCCGAGTTCACCAACTCTCTCTTTGAGAATGCTCCCTTCAGCATGATCGCCACCGATACGACAGGCCTGATCACGGCGGTCAATCGCGCCGGGGAAGGCTTGTCCCAATACAGGCGGGAAGAATTGGTTGGCAAGGTGAGGCTGACCGAGTTGCATGACCCTGAGGAGATGACTTCGAGGCTGGCCACAATGGGGGACAGCAGCCCGGATGCGGATCTCTTCACCTTGTTCACGGCAAAGCCCCGTCGCGGCGAGTTGGAGGAGAGCGAATGGTCCTACGTGCGGAAGGATGGAGCGAAATTGCCCGTCAACGAGGCTGTGACGGCGATATGCTCCACCTCCGGAGAGGTCACCGGGTTCATCAGCATCACGTTTGACATCACCGACAGGAAGCAACTGATCGACTATGTGAGGCACCTGGCGACCCATGACCAACTGACCGGGCTGATCGGACGCGCGCTGCTCGAGGACCGCATCGCGCAGGCCATCGGGCGCGCCAAGCGGTACAGAACCAAGGTCGCCGTCTTCCTGCTGGATCTGGACCACTTCAAGCGCGTCAACGATTCGCTGGGCCACTCTGCCGGCGACCAGATTTTGCGCGAGGTTGCCGACCGCCTGCGCCATTCCGTGCGCGGCTCCGACAGCGTGGGGCGCATCGGCGGCGATGAGTTTGTGGTGGTGATGCCGGACATCGAAAACCTTGCGGACGCGGAGGCCTGCGCCGCGAACCTGGTGCGCAGAGTGTCGGCCACCAGCTCCGTGGGCAACCATAGCATCCACATGACGAGCAGCGTTGGATGGTGCGTCTACCCGGACTTCGCTGAAAACAGCTCCAGCCTACTGAAGGGGGCGGACGATGCCATGTATGCCGCAAAAGAGAACGGCGGCGACCAGCACCAGATGTTCTCCGGTCCGCTGGCGCGCGACAACTCGAACCGGCTGCTGCTGGAACATGCCCTGCGCACAGTGCTGGACAGGAAGGAATTGCTTCTCCACTACCAGCCGCAGGTCTGCTTCGCCAGCGGACGCGTGACCGGCATGGAGGCGCTTGTGCGCTGGAACCACCCGGAGCTTGGCCTTGTCTCCCCGGCCCAATTCATTCCCTTGGCAGAGGAGACGGGCCTGATCATCCCTATCGGCGAATGGGTGCTGCGCCAGGCCTGCCGCGAGGCCGCATGGATACAGGCGCAAACGGCCACAGAGATAACACTTTCTGTGAATCTATCGCCCCGGCAACTGCGCCAGAAGAGTTTTTTGAGGGTCATCAGCAGCGCCTTGGAAGAAAGCGGCTTTCCGGCACGCAATCTTGAGATCGAAATCACGGAGAGCACGCTGATGCAGAACTCCGCAGCCAGCGCAGAGATGCTGCAGGATATACGATCACTCGGCTGCCGCATCGCTATCGACGATTTCGGAACCGGCTTCTGCAGCTTTTCCTATCTGCTCGAGTACCAGGTGGACCGGTTGAAGATCGACCAGACCTTCGTGAAGAAGGCGGTGACCGACCCGAACGCCGCCGCCGTGGTCCGCGCCATCATCGCCATGTCCCACGGATTGAACATTAAAGTAGTGGCGGAGGGCGTGGAAACGGTCGAGCAATTGCGGTTCCTAGTGCGGCGCAAGTGCGACGAGGCTCAGGGATATTTCTTCGCCAGGCCCGCGAGCGCGGAGGAGTTCCCCGCCGTGATGGAGACCATCCGCCTGATGCAGAGCAGCGGCTGGATGATGGAGCAAGCTCCATCTCCCGCCTGATCTGGCCCTGCCACTTTTTCGGCGGATCGACCTCACTTTTTCGGTCGATGCGCGATGATTTTGTCCGAGATGGCGGAATACGCCGACTCTGGCAGAATACCCCTCTTTTCGAGCTGGGTTTTCATGGTGTACGGGCGACCGGCGATGATGCGCGCGGCATATGCGTCGCCGATGCCCGGCAGGGCCTTCAATTGCGCGGCTGTCGCGGTGTTGATGTCCAGCTTGCTCTGGTCCGCAGCGATTTTCTGCGAGATAGTCTGCTTCGCTACAGTCGGTTGCGAGGTCGCTGCTGCTGCCTGTGCAGGAGCGGAATCATCAGCCGCGACAGCCAGCGGCGTTCCGCAGAGCAAGGTCGCGGAGAGAATGAAGAGCGTGGCAGAGCGCAGCATTGGGCGTTTCTCCATGGATTCTCCGAACCTACCTCGGGCGCGCCGACAGCGCATCGATTTTGAAGGAAGCGCCACCACCGTTGCGCGGGAACGCCAGCCGGTGGCCAACGAAATGGCAGCGGTCAGCCCGCGAGACTCACAGCGTTGGGCGAGCGGCGAACAGACCCTCGAATGCCCTGCGGTACGCCCAGATCAGGAACGCCTCCAGAACGACGCACACCAGAGCCAGCGGAAGCCCCGCAGGAGCCAGCAGAAGGTGGAACAGGAAGATGTTGACGATGACCGGCCCGAGCAGCGTGAGCCCCAGCGGAACGAAGCGGCCCACCAGCAGCAGAGCTCCGCTGACCACCTGAATCAAAGCCACGACGAACAGATAGCGGGAGGTGAACAAGATCCCCGCGAATCTTCCCGCATCGCCAGGCAGCGGCTGCATGGGCATGAAGTGGAGAAATGCGTTGAGACCAAAGACGAGGAAGATCAAACCGAGAAGAATCCGCGCAGCGAGGACGGCAACTTTCATGGGCATGCTCCTGTTAGGCATAGACTGAGCGCAAAGGTGAGTTGGGTAAGCGCCGCCAGTATAGGCCTGAACATGCGCAGTCGGTAAGCAAAATTCAAGAAATCTTGCATTTGACGCGCCGCACGCCAGTCCATACCCTTGAAGATGAACCGTGCTCCGGAGAAAAGAAGCGCGCCGGAGGGACTGCCGATGCTGATTACACCGCTGGAACTGGAACGCGAACCGCTTGAGTTCGAAGTAACGATTGACCCCTCGACGATGGACTATGGAGAGGGCGTCAAGCAGGTGGGGCCTCTGCCCGCCAGCGGACGCGCCGACCTGGTTCCAGAGCATCGCGGACCGCGCGAGATCGTGAACGACATCCGCCTGCGCGCCAGCTTCACCGGCAGCTTCGAGGTTCCCTGCGCGCGCTGCGTGGAGCCGGTGATTCATCCCATCGCCGCGGAGTTCGACCTGATCTTCCGGCCGCTGGGCGTGGACGGCGGCGCAAGCGAGTACGCGATCACTCCCGCGGAGACTGAAATCGGGTATTATCAAAAGAGCGGCCTGTTGCTGGAGGATGTGCTGCGCGAGCAGGTGCTGTTGTCCCTGCCAGCGAAGACTCTCTGCCAGCCTGGATGCAAAGGACTTTGCCCGCGCTGCGGCGAAAATCTGAATGAGAATGCATGCTCCTGCGGCTCGGCCCCGGTCGATCCCCGCTGGAATGCGCTTTCAGACCTCGGCAGCCGATTGAAGCAAACGATGGAGTAGGAGACTACTCCGCGAAGTGGGTTTTCTCAAGAATGCCCCGCTAAATTTTATGAGTTGTGGAACGGGTGTTGGCAGCCCGCGCCAGCAGGCAGTGTGACGAATTTAAACACTGCTGGCAGGGTGCGCGCAGGCATTCTCCCGGTTTTGAAAGGACACTGCAATGGCAAACCCAAAACGGCGCCACTCCAAGCAACGCACGGCCAAGCGCCGCTCCCACGATTTCCTCACACCCGTCGGCGTCTCCGAGTGCCCCAACTGCCACGAGCGCAAGCTGCCGCACCACGCCTGCGCCAAGTGCGGCACATACAAGGGACGCGATGTGCTGGCAGTGAAGGAAGCCAGCTAAGCTGGGGACCGCTGCTCCGCCGGCCTTCCCTCGCGCGGCTTTCACGCGCTCTCCTCTATTGCCTTTGAAGCGCATGCGGTTCGTCGCGTATAAACAATCCTGATGAACATTGTGCTCGATGCCATGGGCTCCGACACAGCACCCGAACCTGAGGTGCGCGGAGCCATTCTTGCGTGTAAAACGCTCCCGGTGGAAGTGCGCCTGGTGGGGCCGCAGGACATCGTCCGCGCGGCACTGGACAAGCAGCTCAAAGCCCAGGGGCTGCTCGGCAAAAACCTGCCCATCGAGATCATCCACGCCAGCGAGTGGATCAGCATGGACGACAAGGCGGCAGCGGCCGTGCGCTCCAAGCGCGACTCCTCGATGCGCGTCGGCCTGAAGATGGTGCGCGAGAAGTCCACGGACGGCTTTGTCACGGCAGGCAACACCGGCGCTGCCATGGCCACGGCGAAGATGGTGCTGGGCATGCTGCCCGGGGTGGATCGACCTGCCCTGGCCGCGCTGCTGCCGACCGCGACCGGATCACCCTGCGTCGTTCTGGACGTGGGCGCGAACGTGGACTGCAAACCGCAAAATCTGGAGCAATTCGCGGTGATGGGCATGATGTACGCCCGCTCCGTTCTGAAGATTGAGAACCCTCGCGTCGGCCTGCTCTCCATTGGAGAAGAAGAAGGCAAAGGCAATGAGCTGACACGGGAGACCTTCCCGCTGATGCGCGAGCTGCCACTCAATTTCATCGGCAACGTCGAGGGCCGGGACATCTTCAATGGTCGCGTGGACGTGGTGGTTTGCGACGGCTTCGTCGGCAACGTCGCTCTGAAGACCTCAGAGGGGCTGGGCAAGCTGGTCGGCGATTCTCTGCGCGGCTCGATGACCTCCAGCTTCATTGCCAAGATGGGAGCTTTGCTTTCGCACACAGCTCTGGCCGGCTTCAAGAAGCGGCTGGATTATCGCGAGTACGGCGGCGTTCCCCTCCTTGGCGTGCGCGGCGTCTGCATCATCGGCCACGGCTCCTCGAACGAGCGCGCGATCATGAATGGGATTCGCGTGGCGGCAGAATTTGCCAAAGGAAGCGTGAACGCGCACATTGAGCAGGAACTTGCTCATCTGGCAGAGCGATTGCAAGCGGCAGAGCCCGCTCCACCTGAATCATCCCCCGAATGAGATCGGATAACAGATCACAATGACCGAGAAAAAGATTGTCTTTTTATTCCCCGGCCAGGGGTCGCAGAGCGTTGGCATGGGCCGCGACCTCTATGAGAAGTTCCCTGCCGCGCAAGCGGTGTTCGATGAGGCGGATGAAGCGCTCGGCTTCAGCCTTTCTCGGCTCTGCTTTGAAGGCCCGGAAGACGAGCTGAAGATGACCGAGCATACCCAGCCGGCCATCCTGACCGTCTCCGTCGCTGCGGAGCGCATTCTGCGAGAGCATGGAGTGGAGGCGGCATTCGCTGCCGGACATTCGCTGGGCGAATACTCCGCGCACGTCGCCGCAGGGACGCTCAGCTTTGCCGATGCTGTCCGCACGGTTCGCAACCGGGGACGCTATATGCAGCAGGCGGTTGCTCCGGGTGTGGGCGCAATGGCGGCCATCCTCGGCCTGCCAGCGGAAAACGTGATCGAGGCGTGCGCTGCGGCAGCACGGGAAACAGGCGAGGTGGTCTCTGCCGCGAACCTGAACTCGCCGGAGCAGACCGTGATCTCCGGAGCAGCGAAGGCGGTGGAGCGCGCAGCCGAGCTTGCGAAGGAGGCTGGGGCCAAACGCGCCGTGATGCTGGCGGTGAGCGCTCCCTTCCATTGCGCCCTGATGCAGCCGGCGCAGGATCGGCTTGCGGCGGACCTGCAGACGCTTGCCTTTGCCACGCCGAAGATCCCCGTCGCTGTCAACGTGGATGCTGCGCTGGTGCGGGAGGCCAACGCAGCGCGCGAGGCTCTGGTGCGCCAGGTGACCGGAGCGGTGCGCTGGGTGGAGTGCATGAAGCTGCTCGCCGCCGAAGGTGCAACCCACTTCATTGAGGTCGGCCCAGGCAAAGTGCTCTGTGGGCTGATGCGGCAGATTGACCGCGGGCAAAAATGCCTGAACGTGGAAGACAGCACCAGCCTGGAGAAGACGCTGGCCGCGCTGAGCGAAGCGCCTGTCGCTTAACCGCAGGAATGCCTAGTAGGTCAGTTCCAGCGGAGAGTAGCTGAGCGTGCCGTCGGAGCGCTCATACCAGAGGAACATCGGCTTCGGATTGCCATTCACGTGCAGGGCAATGATGATTCCCGATCCTGTGCGCCTGGAAATATCCACGTGGTAGGACGTGATCGGGCCGTAGTCGCTGGCCGTGGTCCAGTCCTCCGTGAAGCGCTTGATGGGGTAGGAGGCGTGCCGCTCGGGATGCTGCTGCCAGTTGGGATCGTTGAACCAGATGCCGTAGGCGCGGTTATAGTCCTTGTGCTCCAACGCGGTCATGAAGACGCTGACGCGGTGCTCGGCGGGCAGATCTGAGAAGAACCATCCGTGGCCCATGAAGTATCCGCCCAGGCCAATCACGATGGCAAGAACCACCGCGGCCAGCGCGCCAATCATCACATCGCGTTTGCGTTTCTCTTTGCGGGCATCGTAGGCGGGGGCATTCAGCAGGGTCATAGGCTCGTTCTCTTGCTCGGTTGAAACGCGTTTGTTCTCAATCCACTTGCGCTTGTTCCCAAATCCATTAGACACCGGGAGCCGGGAAAGGGTGCCTTGCCTTCCCTTTTGGACTCTGTTTCCCCTCAGAGTCAGAATTCCTGCAATTTGCGCTGGAGCGCCTGCTTCTCCATGGTGAGTTGCGTCAGCATTGCAGTGTCATTGCGGCGCTCGGCCTCTGCGATCAGGGAGCGCATCTCGCGCTGGCGTCGTTCGAGCGATCCGCGTTCGAGCGAGTGCAGGGCGTCCTCCACCTGCTCGGATGTCACCGGCTGAGCCTCGTTCAGAAGCACCGATGCGAGCACGGATCGGCTTGCATCGTCCGGCGCGGCGTCCAGGGGATTCTCAGGCACCTGCGAATGTACCATCCGCTCGATCAAATCGGACGAAAGCAACCCCTCATACCAGGAAGAATTCTCCTCCAGACGCAGGGCTGCCAGTCGCCGAGCCGGATCCGCCTCTGGCAGCGCAAGCGCCCGCAGTAGCATCTTCTCCGTCTCGCTCGCCGGGCCGACAGAAGTACCTCGCACGCTCTGCAACCGCTGTGCCGCCGCCTGCTTCAACTCCTGTCGCAACAGCGCGGAGTCGATTCCGAGCTTCTGCGCCGCGTCGGCGGCAAACTCGTCGCGGGCGATGCGGTCCGGGCTGCGGCGAATGTGAGGCAGAAGGAAGTTCAGCGCCTTCACCTTGGCGTCTGCCGTGCGCTGCGGAAAGAGGGTGCGCGCGCGTTCGATCAGGTAATCCGAATGCCGTTTGGCGCCGCGCAGAGCGGCCATGTATGCCTGCACACCGCGCTCGCGGATGTAGCGATCCGGATCGAGGCCGTCTTCGAGCGCGACCACCTTCACCTCGAAGCCGTCTTCCGTCAGCAGCGCGATCGACTTCTCCGCAGCATTCGCTCCGGCCGCGTCGGGATCGAAGTTGACGACCACTTTTTTGGTGAAGCGGCCAAGCAGTCGCGCCTGCATCTCAGTGAACGCCGTTCCGCTGGTCGCCAGGACGTTCTGGATGCCCGCCATATAGGCGGAAATGCAGTCCATCTGGCCCTCGACCAGGAGAGCGAAGTCGAGCTGCCGCATCCCGGTCTTCGCCTTGTCCAGGTTGAAGAGAACTTCGCCCTTGGTGTAGAGCGGTGTCTCGGGCGAGTTCATATACTTCGGGCCAGACTTGTCGTCGGAGTCCAGAGCGCGCGCGGTGAAGGCGATGACGCGCCCCTGCTCGTTGCAGATAGGGAAGGTGATGCGCTTGCGGAAGCGGGCGTACAGCGGTCCGGGCGAGCCGTCCTCCTGCTCCTTGAAGCTGAAGAGGCCGGACGCTCGCATCGCCTCCTCGGAGAATTGGCCGCGCATCGCGTCGCGCATCGCGTTGAAGCTGTCAGGAGCGTAGCCGATGCGGAACTTCGCGATGGTCTCCGCCGCGATGCCGCGGCCGGTCAGATATTCGCGGGCGCGCGCAGCCTCTGGCGATTTC
>JAJZHR010000493.1 GCA_021810815.1 Acidobacteriota bacterium
TCCGATCTCGTCTTCACCATGAAGGCGAGATATTCCTTGTCGAACGCTGCTCCAGAAAGACCATGCAGCTTGTTCAACTCCGCCTGGCTCTTCTTGTCCAGCTTCGTCGGCGGCTGCACGCCCATGGCCTTATCGATCGGCTGCAGAGCATCGTTGAGTTGCGTGTGGCTGGCAGCCATCTCCGTGCCAAAAGCCTTCACGGCAGGGCTGCCTGCATTCGTGGCGGCCAACTGGCCCAACTGAACCACGGCCATCCCGCCCTCCGCCACCTTGCGCAGAAACATCTTGTCCGCCATGCCATGCGCGCCCAGGTTCACGCCCGTCTCAGGCGAGCCTGTCTTCGGCTCTCTTGGTCCAGCATCGTTGGCGATGGGGTTTGTCTGCCCCGGCTCCTGGCCGGGCGGCGTGGATGAATTCGGCTGCGCATTGGCTCCCCCGAACTGGGCCAGCCCCGTTCCCGCGCACAGAACCATCAGGCTCCCCAGCACCGTGATGCGCACTCCACTCTTGTTGAACAGGCTCAGGTTCTTGCGATGATTCATCATGGATGGCTCCCTCTTGGCGTTCACAGAAACTCCTCTGCATTTAGAATTGGTTGCCGTGCGCAACAGCAAGGCATCGTCGCGTTCGGTGGCAGCCATTCTAAATCGTTTCAGTCGTCGCTGGGACGAGCCGTCCATTTCTCAGGACATTAGAGAGACAGGCACGTCAAAGGGGTGTCCACCCATCAAAGCCCTATCCCAAGCTCGCGCGTGCTCCCTTTGAACCTGCGCAAACGGTCCCGCAAGCTATCCTTGGAACAGATGCAGACCGATGACCAGCCCGCGAAATCCGCGCTTCCCGGCAACAGCAGGCCGCCGTCATCGGTTGCTCCCCGCTCCGGCGATTCGTCCCGCTCACAAATAGACGCAATGCCGCAGCTTTCGCGAGCCGACGAAGCCGACGCGGCAGCAACCACGATCCGCGCCATCCACCTGGGACGCGCCATCTCCACCACCACCCTTCTTTACCCGCTCTCATTCTCTGTGCCCCGCAGCCACACCCTCGCCGTGCTGGGGCCCAGCGGATCGGGCAAGAGCACGCTGCTGCGGCTGCTGAATCGGCTGGACGAGCCCACCTCCGGAACCGTCGAGCTGGATGGCGTCGATTACCGCACCCTCCCCCCCGCGGAGCTTCGCCGCCGCGTCGGCATGGTGATGCAGCGCGCCTATCTCTTCCCCGGCACCGTGCGCGAAAACATCCTGTTCGGCCCCGCCCAGCGGGAGCGCGCTCCAGCCACAGACGTCGACGCTCTGCTGCGGAGGGTCGGCATTGACGGCTATTCCGGCCGCGCCGTCCACACCCTCTCCGGCGGCGAAGCGCAGCGCGTCGCCATCGCCCGCGCCCTGGCCAACGAGCCCGAGGTGCTGCTGCTGGACGAACCCACCTCCGCCCTCGACGAAAAAAGCAAGCGCGCCATTGAGCAACTGCTGGAAAGCATCATCCAGGAGCGCGGACTCTCCTGCGTCTGGGTCACGCACGACCCTCTGCAGGCTGCGCGCATGGCAAACACGGTGCTCATGCTGAAGGGCGGGCGCATGGATGCCTTTGGCGAAGCGCGCGAGATCCTGGCAGAGCAGGCCGCCATCGCTGCGCTTCCAACCGGCGAGGCCGCCGATGCTTAGCCATTTCTTCCCTTCCCGTTTGTCGCTCGGCCTGGCGCAGGCCGCCGTCGTCGCAGCAGCGGCGCTGCTGGTCGCGGCTCTCGCCCAAAGGAGGCTGCGGCAGCCCTTTGTGGCCGAGTTGCTGGTGGCGCTCGCCCGCGGCATCGGCCAGATCCTCGTCGTCGGCTCGCTCCTGGTGCTCCTTCTGCATGGGCCGCAGTGGCTCTCCTGGCCTGTGCTGGCGGTGATGATGGCCGCAGCCGCCAACATCGTCCGCCGCCGCGCCCTCCGAATCCCCCGCGCCTTCACCCTGGCCCTGCTTTGCATCTTCATCGGCGCAGGCGGCGTCATCGCTCTCATGTCCGCGCTCGGCGTGGTGCAGTTGAGCGTCCTCATGCTCATCCCCGTCGGCAGCATGGTCATCGCCAATGTCATGAATATGCAGGCGCTCTTCTACAACCGCTTCGCCGCAGAGGTGACCAGCCACACCGGAGAGATTGAATCCGCGCTGGCCCTTGGAGCAACCTCCTCCACCGCCGTCCGCCCCTATTTGAACGCGTCCTTCAGGGCCAGCCTCATCCCCGCAACAGACAACCTGCGCTCCCTTGGCATTGTGTGGATTCCCGGCCTGATGGCCGGCATGGTCCTCTCCGGCAGCCCGCCGCTGTACGCAGCTCTCTACCAGTTCGTCGTTCTGGCCATGATCTTCACCGCAGGCAGCCTCTCCTGCCTCATCGCGAGCCACCTGCTGCCAGCGCGGATCTTCTCCCCGCAGGATCAACTCCTCCTGCGCCCCTGAAGTTCCTCTGAACCAGGCCGCCCCAGGCCAGCACAGCCCCCAGGCAACTCAGCATGGCGCGCCATAGAAAGTAACTCCGGCGAATCCTTGGAGCCACTCTCTGTGGAAAATTCCTTCCTTTATTTCAGAATTCTGTAGGCTATCGACGACACGAGTTACCAGAGTGCGCAGA
>JAJZHR010000494.1 GCA_021810815.1 Acidobacteriota bacterium
GGTTCCACCAGCACGGCGGCGGCCTTCGTTGTGCGCGCCAACGCCGCATACCGCGGGTTGGCCACGAACGTCACCTCCGTCGGCCCGGCCTCTTCAATCCCTTGCACACCTGTCACTTCCAGCTCCGCATCTCCGCGAAGCTCGGCCCCCAGCCGCGCTGCCAGCTCAATCAGTTTCATCGTGGAGATTGTACCGGACCGGCGCCAGCTCAGCGGTGAGCCAGGCCTGAGTCGAGCCAGCAGGTCAGGCTTTCCTCGACCGGCAAGCATTCACGCGCCGTCTGCTTCCGTCTCATCCGGCGTGGCAGGGAAGAGCTCTGGTTGTTGGGCGCCGGTTCCAGTGGCGGAATCGCGCCGTCGTCCCGCGCCGATCAGCGCCACCACTTCCATCGCTTCAATGGCCGCGCGCGGCACAAAGATGCGCTGCGTATTGGATCGAGTGTCCGGCGGAATCAGCAACAGCCCATACCCCTCGATCAGCGACCGGTCATTGACGGCAATCCCTTCCAGTTCGTCCCCGTCCCTCAGCACCAGCCTCAGCCACAGCCCCGGAGTTCGCGGCCGGACCGAAAACTTCTTCTGGAGCAGCCGTTCAGGATTCGCGCCCTCCGGCACTCCCAGTTCCCGCAAGTAGCAGACCCACTTCACCTGGTCCCAGCCCATGGAGACCACCCTGCCCGTGGTGTCCAGAATCTCCAGCGTACGCGTCTCCCCGCGCCAGCCCATCTCCGCGTATCCGGCCACCCAGTCCCGGGAGAACTTCCGCACAATCACAGGCTTACGTGAAGAGGCCATCGCATAGGATTGTCGCACGATCCGGGGCCTGAAATGCACTCTGTTTGCTGCAGGATTCGACCCACCGGCTCTGGTCAAGCTGCTCCAGTTGTGTTAATGTGTTGCTTTGCAACCCTCCTTAGGTAGTCTTTAAGTGTATCTGCATCAGCCACTTGCCTCAGGTTAAGGTTGACGGAAGCAGGGAGCGGAATGCCCGACTACATCTACCTTCTTGAAAACCGGCTCTCCACTGACCAGCAGAATGCCTTGCGCCACCTGCGGCAGGCAGCTCGGGAAGCCGGTATGTTGCTCTTCCTCGCAGGAGACGCGGTTCGCGATCTCACCAGCGGGCATGCTGTTCGTGACATTGAACTTGTCCTGCAGGGCAACGCTCTTAAGCTCCGCAAGGCACTCGAGAAGCTGGGCGCAAAGATCTGGGGCGAAGACGCCGAATCGCGCACACTCTATCTCTGTTTTCCCGGCACAGTGCGGGTCGATCTTGTCAGCGCGCACCAGCGCGAATATCCCAAGCCCGGCAAGACGGTCTTCCATCCCGCTTCCATCCAGGACGACCTGCGCCGCCGCGACTTCACCGCCAACGCCATGGCCATCTCCCTCAACGAGGGCTCCTTCGGCCTGCTCATGGACCCGCTCAATGGCGCGGCGGACATCGAAGGGCGCAATCTTCGGCTGGTTTCGAATTACGGCTTTCTGGATCAGCCTGCCCTGCTCATCCGCGCCTCCCGTTACCGTGCCCGCCTCGGCTGGGATCTGGACCCGCGCACCCAGACCCGCTACGACAATGCACGCGAAGAGGGCGTCATCGAGCATCTCTCGCCCATCGAGCGCAGCAGGGAACTGGAGCAGATCGGCCATGAAGACGACGGCCTGAAAGTTCTGCGCGCCCTTGAAGCCGATGGATGGATGCAGGTGCTCTTTCCGGCATGGACCTCGGCCAAAGTGGATGAAGACAAACTTCGCGCGCTCCATGAACGCGCCGTTGAACTGCTGATGCAGGGCGTCCACCCTGACATGAGCGCTGCCCAGATGCAATTGCTCACGGCAAAGCTCGCGCCTAAAGACCTGAGCGCGCTCAAGAAGCTCATGCTGCGCCCCGGGTTTGTCGAGGAGTGGAACAGCCTCGACTCCATCGCAAATTCCTTTGCCAAGCTGCTGTTGGCGAAGAGCAACCAGACGCCGTCGGTCAGCTACAAACTTTTCAAGACACACGATCCCGAGGCTGTGCTCTGGCTCGGATTCACGACCAAGGACGCAGCCGTCAAGCAACGCTACGAGCTCTTCCTCAAGACATGGCCCGAGGCGCGTCAGCGGATTCCGTACGCCTTGATGCAGGAGATGAGGATTACCCCGGAATTGACTGGCTATAAAGACCTTATCGAGAAGATTTTTCTCGAACTCATCGATGGCCGCATGACCACTCCAGAGGAGACACGCGCATTCCTTGAGCCGCATTCGCCTCCCGCGCCTCCGCCGCCCGTGACGATCAAACGCAGCCGTGCCCGTCGCGGAGCAGAACCAAAGGTCAAAGAGCGCTCCTTTGAGGATGAAGAAGAGGAGACCGAGGACATCGAGGAAGATCTCGACGACATTGGCGGCGATGACGAGGAAGTCGAGATCGGGCTGCCCAAGGACGAACTCGATCACGAAGAAGAAGAGGCAGACGAGGGCGAAGAGGAAGAGGCTGCAAAGACACGGCCCGCGAAGCGAGGCAAAGAGCGGGATTTTCGATGCATGATCCACTCGTTGGCGCGATTGACTCCCACGAAGCATTATGCCAAAAATTACGTGTTGCGATCTACTGGAGAATGACAACTCCT
>JAJZHR010000495.1 GCA_021810815.1 Acidobacteriota bacterium
CTGGATTTGGCTAGTCCCTCAAACTTCCGAATCAGAGCTTCTGCTCAGCCAAGCACTTCCTGAATCGTGCTGCTCAGCTTCCTCAGGCCAGCCTCGACGTCCGCTCCCAGGTGCACCCGCAGAGATCTCCGTCCACGCTCCTGTAACACCGTCAGATCGCCCGCTGCCTGCGCCGCAATCACCACGCCAAACGTGTAACGCTGGCCGGGAATCGCAACATCCGCCGCATGATCCGCTGTGATTTGCAGGAACACGCCTGTGTTCGGTCCTCCCTTGTAGTCCTGCCCGGTGGAGTGAAGAAAGCGCGGCCCGAATCCGAGGCAGGTCGCCACCTTCTTCGCATACAGCACCTTGTGCCGGAAACCCTGAATCGTCTTCTCGTGCGCCTCTGTCATCTGAATGTATGCGAGCGCGGCGAAATAGTCTCCCGCCTGGATCTGGCCCAGATGCGCCTGCAGGGCCGCCTTCAGGCTTGGAATGCTGGCGGACGATCCCCGCAGAACCGCAGCGTACTTCTCATCCGCAAACAGCTTCACGCCGTCGCCCTCGAACACAGGAGCAGGCTCGCTCAGCTTCCCTGTCTTCTCGTATTCGTCCGTCAGTTGCCGCGTGGCGATCTTGCTCGCCTCCACGTCCGGCTGGTTGAACGGGTTGATGCCCATGATCGACCCGGCGACCGCCGTCGCAATCTCCCAGGTGAAGAACAAGGCCCCGATCTGGTAGATGTCTTCAATCTCAAACTGAACCACCGGGTGTCCGGCTGCCTTCACACCTGCGATGCAATCGTCCAGCAAAGCATTGTCTCCGCCCTTCAGACGGAAATACGCAAAGATGCGGTCGCTGCCATAATGCCCAGCCGTTGTAATCTCTTCGCGATCCACCGGCGTGATGCCCTTGCCCTGTTTGCCCGTGGACTCGGCAATCAGCTGCTCCATCCATGCGCCCAGGTCATAGATCTCCGGCGAGGTGAAAAAGGTCAGCTTGTTCTGCCCCGCGTTGTGCGCCGAGCCGAGTATCAGCCCCAGATGCACGCCCGCATTGGCCTCCACATCCGCGTTCTTCGCCGCATCCACAGCCGTCTTCGCGTTGCCGAGGAAGCGCTTCACATCCATACCCATCGCCGCCGCAGGCACCATGCCAAACTTCGACAGAGCGGAGTAGCGTCCTCCGATCTGCGGGTCGCCATAAAAGATGCTGCGGAACCCGTCCGCCCTGGCCACCTGCTCCATCTTCGATCCCGGATCGGTGATGGCGATGAAGTGTTTGCCCGCATTCTCTTTCCCAACCGCCTTCTCCATCTGCGCAAAGAAGTACTGCTTCAGGATGTTCGGCTCCAGCGTGCTGCCAGACTTGCTGGCCACGATGCACACCGTCTTCGCCAGATCAACAGCCTTCTCCGCCGCGGCCACCTGGGCCGGGTCCGTCGAGTCCACGATGTGCAACTGCGGAAAGCCAGCCTGCTTGCCAAACGTGATGGCAAACACCTCCGGGCACAGGCTCGATCCGCCCATCCCAAGCAGCAGAGCGTGCTCAAAACCCGCCTGCTTCACATCGGCCGCAATAGCCGCGAACACCGCCTCGTCCGCCTGCTGCCGCTCGACGATATCCAGCCAGCCAAGCCACTTGGACTCGTCCGCCCCAGTCCACACCGAGGCATCGCGATTCCATAGCCGCCGCACCTTGTCTGCACCCGCCCAATCCTTCGCGTGGATCTGCACCGTTGCTTCCAAGGGAGAGGGAAGAAAATAATGGAACCGAACCTGCGAACTCGGCTGCGCGTTGGCATTGCTCTCGTGGTTGCTCATAGCTCCCCATTTTCTCACGGGAGATCATTGCATTGGTTGAACCGAGTCGTCAGTGAGCCACCATTTATCGGATTCCTCCAGCGGCTTGCCGTATCGACCTCCTCAAGAGACAATATCGTTTACCATCCAACACCCATCCGCGTCCTATACTATTGGCACATTACTGCAATGTCGCTGAGTTCATGCATCCAACCAACATTCGTACGAATTTCGGAGGCAGTTGATGTGCGGTATCGCAGGATACGTCGCGTGTGCGGCGTCTGGCTCTTTGCCCTCTGAGCAGGAACTCCTCGATGTGCGGGACGCAATGGTCTCCCGTGGGCCCGACGGCTCAGGTCTATGGATTGAACCCGGGAAGAAAGCCGCTCTGGCGCATCGCCGCCTTTCCATCCTCGACCTCTCCGACCACGGCGCGCAGCCCATGTTCTCTCACGATGGCCGCCTCGCCATCGCCTTCAACGGCGAAATCTACAACTTCCAGGAACTGCGCGACGGCCTCCTCGCAAAAGGACACAACTTCCGCTCCACCGGCGACACAGAAGTGCTCCTCGCTCTCTACCAGGAGTACGGAGAGGAGATGGTCCACCGCCTCGGCGGCATGTTTGCCTTCGCCATCTGGGATGCTGCGAAGCAGACCATGTTCCTCGCGCGCGATCCCCTCGGCATCAAGCCCCTGTATTACGGCGAATCCGGCGGTGCTCTCTGTTTCGCGTCTCAGGTGAAGGCACTCCTGCATCTTCCGCAATTGGACCGCTCCCCCAACCCCGCTGGCCTCGCCGGATTCTGCCTCTGGGGCTCGGTTCCA
>JAJZHR010000039.1 GCA_021810815.1 Acidobacteriota bacterium
CGTCTTCCTTCTCCCATCCGTCTTCTATCTGCTGTGGTCTTCCTGCGGCTATGCATGGCGCCCTTTCTTCCGCGCCTCCGCCATTTCCATCTCCATCGCTGCGGCTCTCTGGTGCGCCTACTTCTTTCTTCTCGTCCGTCCTCTCTACCTCGCGGATTACCGCTATCTCTTCTCCGCCAACGGCTACACCGGCATCACCGCCGCCACCTTCTGGCAGGTGATGCATGACACCGTGCGCGACGGCAACTGGATGGACCGTGTGCTCTATCCATTGGCGCTCGCGCTGATGCTGTTCGCCGCCGCCGCCGCGCAGCGCCTCTGGCGCAACCCTCTCTTCACCGCTCTCGCCCTGTGGATGGCGGGCTATCTCTTCTTCCTCGCCTATCACAACAACATGCAGCCCCGTTACTACTTCGTCGTCGCCGTCCCCATGCTGATGCTGGTCGCTCTCGGCTTTGACAACCTGCTCCGCCGGGCTCTCCACTCCGGACTGTCCACCCGCGTCAAAGCCATGAACTGGACGCTCGCAGCAGCAGTCGGCGCAGCCATCGCCATCGCCGCCGTCCTCGACGCCGCCCACACCGTCCGCTTCGTCCGCACACCGCAGTACACCTTCGCCCGCGCCGCTCAGCAGATCAAGCAGGTCGTCGACTCCGACCCCCGCCGCAGCCATCTCGTCCTCAGCATCAGCGGCAACAACCTCAGCCTTCTCACCGGCCTTCGCTCCATCTGCGACGACTTCGGCACCCTGGAGCTGGAGGACCGCATCGCTGCCTATCGCCCCGGCTGGTACGTCGCCTGGAACGAAGTCGAGTCCGACAAGATGGAGGCGCTCAGCAAGTTCTACACCCTCGACCGCGTTGCCGCCTTCCCGGCCCTCGACGATCCTGACCGCAACCTGATGATCGTCTACAAGCTCAATCCTCTCCCCGCTCCGAAGCCCGCTCATCCGCGCCGCCGCGCGCGCGCAAGGCTCAGCCGCCAGCGTCCCGCCGTCACCGCTCTCCCGTAGTCGCCGGCACCTGCGCTCTTCAATACCTTTCCCCTATCAGTCCCTCTCCAAATCGGTATTGGACGCAAACGAGTGCATCGCTCAGACTGGTAGCCGAGTCTAAAACACCACGCATGTCAGAGAACGCAAAAGCACTCGCAGCTCTCGAGCGGGCAGACGCCGCATGGAAGCCGCGCCACAACCAGTGGGCCGTCGCCCTCACGGTGACGCTCGCCACGTTCATGGAGGTGCTGGACACCTCCATCGCCAACGTCGCTCTGCCGCACATCGCCGGAGGCCTTGGAGCTTCGCAGGAGGAGGCAACGTGGGTGCTCACCTCCTACCTCGTCGCCAACGCCATCATCCTGCCCGCCAGCGCCTACATGACCACCTTCATCGGGCGCAAGAAGTTCTACATGATCTGCGTGGTCCTGTTCGGCCTCAGCTCCATGCTCTGCGGACTTGCTCCCTCGCTGCCTCTGCTCATCCTCTTCCGCGTCCTTCAGGGCGCGGGCGGCGGCGGCCTCGCTCCCAGCGAGCAGGCCATCCTCGCAGACACCTTCAGCCCCAAGGACCGCGGCAAGGCCTTCGCCCTCTATGGAATGGCCGTCGTCGCCGCCCCCGCCATCGGCCCCACGCTCGGCGGATGGATCACGGACAACTACGACTGGCGCTGGATCTTCTTCATCAACGTCCCGGTCGCCATTGTCTCTCTCTTCCTCACCTCGCGACTGGTGGAAGACCCTCCGCACGTCAAGCGCGAAGTCGCCCTCATGCACAAGCGCGGCCTCGACCTCGACTACATCGGCTTCGCCCTCCTCGGCCTTGGCTTCGGAACCCTCGAGTTCATCCTCGACAAGGGCCAGGAGGACGACTGGTTCGGCTCCCGCCTCATCACCGGCTTCGTCATCGTCTGCGTCGTCGCCATGACCACGCTCATCTTCTACGAGCTGCGCCAGATCAAGCTCCGCCGCAAGCCCATCCTCAACCTCACCCTCTTCAAGAACAGAACCTTCGCCATCTCCTTTGGCCTCATGTTCATCCTTGGCTTCGCCCTCTTCGGCACCACCGTCCTCATCCCGCAATTCACGCAGACCCTGCTCGGCTACACGGCGGAGCTGGCCGGAATGGCTCTCTCTCCCGGCGGCTTCACCGTCATGGTCATGATGCCCGTCGTCGGCTTCCTGGTCGGCCGCGTCGATCCGCGCTACCTCATCGCCTACGGCTTCATCATGACCTCGGCCGCCCTCGGCCTCATGCTCACGCTCAACCTCGGCGTCAGCTACAGCTACATCGCCTGGCTGCGCGTCTTTCAGGCCTCAGGCCTCGCCTTCCTCTTCGTCCCCATCAACACCATCGCCTACACCGACATTCCCCGCAGCCAGAACAACGACGTCTCCGGCCTCACCAACCTCGCCCGCAACGTAGGCGGCAGCGTCGGCACCTCCTTCGTCGCCACCATGCTCGCCCGCCGCTCCCAGACGCATGAGAATGTGCTGGCGCAGCACCTCACGCCCGGCGACCCTGCCTACACCGAACGCGTCAACGCTCTGGCAAAAATGTTCTCCGGTTCCGGCGGTGCTGGCGGCTCTGCCACAGCCCCCTCCGGCCAGGCCCAGGCCATGGCCCGCGAAAGCATCTACCAGCAGCTCCACGCCCAGGCCGCCATGCTCTCCTACCTCGACATCATCTCCGTCCTCGCCCTCTTCTGCGCCATGATGATCCCCTTCGTCTTCTTCATGAAAAAGCGCAAAGGCCCCGCCGGCGAAGTCGCCATGCATTGAGCACCGGACGTATCATCGCGATACGCTGGTCTGCGCGCGAGAAGAATGAAAAAGCATCAAGAAATCCGGTTGCTTACAAGCAAGCCTGCCGTCATGATCGCGGTTGTTCTAACTGGCTCGCAGACCTACCATGCGTTGCGAGCATCGTTTCTTCACTCGCACCGCTATGGTTCAGCATGGTTGCTTCCTGTGTGGATGGAGTGGTTCCCTCACGCTGGAATTGTGCTGAATCTTTTCTTGGAGGCTTATCTTGTTTTCGTGATGGCGATGTTCCTCTGGCGTGCTGCCGGGTTGGAGCGGGTGGTCACCGCTGGCTATACCTCCGCCGTATTCCTGTCGCAAATTCAGGATCTCGTCCCATCTCTTCGGGCACCTTTTGTTTACGTCAAAGTCGTCGCAGCCCTCGTTGCCTTCATCGCTGCGCTAGCGGTTCTCGTGGGGCAGGAGGCCGTCGGTGTCCAGGAGGTTCGCAGACAACGCTGCAACGGTCGCAACAATGCCCTTGCTCCTCAAACTACTGTCACGGTGGGTTCGGCTGACGAGCCGTACAATGCACAGCATCCTGACGGCTAGTCGTCCTCGCGGAATAGCTCCCGTTCCGCAGGCGGGGCGTTCATCGGGCGCACAGACATGAAATCATCTGGAATCTCGATGGTTTCGGTATTCTCCCACTCCCCGGCTTCGACGCTTTCCTCGATTTCATTCGGCTCCATAGTCCACCCCCCGCTCAAGACACCTGCTAAGTTGCAGAATATCCAAAACCAATAAGCTCATCCTGTACACTGCGAAGTTCAGCATTCACTTTTCCCACTTCATCTCTCCGGAGCACCTCTTGAAGAAGCCGCATTTCCACCGCACCGTCCTGGCCATCGCCGCCGCCGCTCTTCTCGCTCCCATGCTCCGGGCGCAGGCTCCCGCCACGCCGAACGCGTCGGCCAGCGAGCCTGCCAGCAAATCCCCCGCCAAGCCATGGACGGTCGAGGAAATCTACAAGGACGGCGGCCCCTCCGAGCGTCCTCCCAAAGACGGCGTCTGGAGCCCGGACAGCCGCCGCTTCACCTTCGTCGCCCAGGACGCCCAGACCGGGCAGGCCGGCGACATCCTCCAGGTCGATGCGGCCACCGGCAAAGCCAGCGTTCTCGCCAGCAAATCCAAGCTCAGCGTCCTCACCTCCACCGCCCTCACCGAGCAGGACCGCGACCATCGCGATCGCTATGACATGGCGAGCTACCTCTGGGCCCCTGACGCGCGCCATCTGCTGCTCGACGGCGGCGGCCAGCTCTGGCTCTACAGCCTCGCCACCGGCACCGGCACCCAGGTCGCCTCCACCGGCAGCGGCAGCGGAGACGACCCCAAGTTCTCTCCCGACGCCGGCATGATTTCCTACATTCGCGACCACAACCTCTACGTCCGCCCGGTCAATGGCAGGGAAGAAGTCCCCCTCACCTCCACCCACGGCGATTTCCTCCTCAACGGAGAGGTCGATTGGGTCTACCTCGAAGAGCTGGAGACGCGCAGCAACTACTTCTGGTCGCCGGACTCCTCGCGCATCGCCTACCTGCAGATGGACGAGCAGAACGTCCCGCAGTACCCCATCACGGATCTCATCCCCACCCACGCCAAGGTGGAGAACCAGCGCTATCCCCAGCCCGGCGACAGCAATCCCGCCCTGCACGTCGGCATCGTCAGCGCGCGCGGCGGCAGGACGAACTGGCTGCAAATCCCCGTCAGCGAAAACAACGACTACATCCCCCGCTTCGGATGGATCGACCGCAAGACGGTCTACGTCGAGGTGCTCCGCCGCGACCAGAAGCATCTGGAAATGTACTTCGCCGACGTCGCCAGCGGCGTTGTGCGCAAGGTCTTCACCGAAGAGGACGCGAAGTACATCGACACCAACTACGACGCCGAGTTCCTTCCCGGCGGCCAGTTCGTCTGGACCAGTTGGCGCGACGGCCATGCGCACCTCTACCTCTACAGCTTCAACGCCGAGCACCCGGTGGCGAACGAGGCCGTCCTGGTCCGCCAGCTCACCAAAGGCGACTTCACCGTGGACTCCGTAGCTGCCGTCAACCAGGCCAAACAGGCCGTCTTCTACATCTCCAACGAGGGCGACCCGCTGCAGCATCAGCTCTGGTCCGTCGGCCTCAACGGCGAGGGCAAGCACCGCATCACCACCCTCCCCGGCGACCACGATGTCACCATCTCGCCCGATGGCAATCACTTTGCCGACAACACCGGAGCCTCGCTCTCTCCCGTCGTCTCTGACATGTGCAACATGGACGGCGCCTGCGCCACCTTCTGGAGGTCTGCCAGCTTCCCCAGCCACACCCTCGTTGCTCCGGTCGATCTGCAATTCACAGCAGCCGACGGCACAACCAGGCTCTACGGAACCCTGCTGCTGCCCGCTGGAGCCACCTCTGCCGCCAGCGTTCCCATGATCGTCAACCCCTACGGAGGAACGCACGCCCAGAGCGTCAAGAACGCCTGGGGAGGCGCTGGCTTCCTCTTCGACCAGCTCCTCGCCGAGCATGGCTTCGCCGTCCTGCACGTGGACAACCGGGGCATGGGCGGCCGCAGCCGCGACTTCGAGCAGGCCGCGTATCACAACTTCGGCCCCGTCCAGTTCTCTGACCAGATGGCCGCCATCGACCAGGTGCTCGCCAGGTATCCTCAGCTCGACGCCAAGCGCCTCGGCTGGTGGGGATGGAGCTGGGGCGGCAGCTTCACCCTCTACGCCATGACCCACTCCGACCGCTTCCGCGCCGGCGTCTCCGTCGCTCCCGTCACAGACTGGAAGAACTACGACTCCATCTACACCGAGCGCTACATGGGCCAGCCCAGCGAGAACCCCGACGGCTACAAGACGGACTCCGTCGTCAACTCCGCCGCAAAGCTGAAAGGCCGCCTCCTCATCGCGCACGGAACCGGAGACGACAACGTCCATCTGGCCAACGACATACAGATGATCCAGCAATTCATCAACGCCGACCTGCCCTACGACTACCAGATCTACCCGCGCAAAACCCACAGCATCCTCGGCCAGCAGGCCCGCACCCAACTCTTCAACCGCATCCTCTGGCAGTTCGAAACCTATCTCAAATAGCAAGTAGCCTTAGCCTTCTCTGACATCTGACAACGAACAACTGAGAGACCAACATGCACCCAGCCGCAAAGCCCTCTGACTCCGATCTCGTCCGCGCCCGCGCCACCGTTGGCGACTTCGAACTGACCGTATGCACCGACGGCGTCTACTACCTCGACGGCGGCGCCATGTTCGGCGTCGTCCCCAAGCCCATGTGGGAGAAGCGCGCTCCCGCCGACGAGCAGAACCGCATCCAGCTCGGCCTCAACTCCGTCATCGTGCGCACCGGCAGGCACACCGTCATGATCGAGAACGGCATCGGCAACAAGCAGTCCGAGAAGATGAAGCAGATCCACGGCAACCAGGAGCTGCTGCCTCTGTCGCTGGCCGCCGCCGGCATCCGTCCCGAGGAGATCGACGTCGTCATCAACACCCACCTGCACTTCGACCACTGCGGATGGAACACCACGCTGCACCCCGACGGCAGCGTCACGCCCACCTTCCCCAACGCGCGCTACTTCGCGCATCGCGGAGAGGTCGAGCACGGCCACCTGCAACTGGACCGCGACCGCATCAGCTATCTCAGCCCCAACTACGACCCCCTCATCGAGAGCGGCCAGATGACGCTGCTCGACAACGAGAGCATCCGCAAGAACCCGGAGATCGTCCCCGGCATCTCGGTCGAACTCTTCCCCGGCCACACCGCGCAACTGATGGCCGTGCACATCGAGTCGCGCGCCGGCGGCTCCGGTGGGCGTGGCCAGTCCGCCTCCGGCGCAACCGAATGCGCCTGCTACATCTCCGACCTCGTCCCCACCGCCGCCCACCTCGACCCCACCTGGGTCATGGGCTATGACCTCGACCCCATCACCTGCATCGACCAGCGCAAGCGCTTCCTCAAGAGCGCCATCCCGCAAAAATGGCTCGTCCTCTTCACCCACGACCACCAGAACCCGATGGGACGCGTCGTGCTGAACGAAAAGGGCAAACCCGTGCTCCAACCCCGCCAGCTCCCCGAATAGAGCAAAATCAAGGTTGCTCTACCCATCAAGCTTCACGCCGTGATCCTTTCCACCGCGCAATCACCGCAAGTTGACCGTGAATCCACCGTGCAACCACCGTAGATTCACCGCAAATTCACCGTGGAATCCACGGTGAATTTACGGTGGATTCACCGTCGCCAGACCCGGTTCGCCTTCGCTTTCACCCGGTGTCCTGCCATCAACAGCCCAACTTTTCACCCCCGAACTCTTCCTGAAATGGGAACGATTTCTGCCCAAATTTGCGAACCCAATGATTGAGGACTCCTTTTCCACCCCCTTCCACACCAGTCGCCTGTTTTGCACCATCCCTGCGCCTTGTAACCGTGTGTTCATCGGCGTAGCCTCGATGAGTCAGACGGGGAAAAGAGGCATTAAGATGGGAGAAATGAGGCGTCGGATTCTCCGCAATTCGCGCGGTTTTTCAGGGAAATCCACAGGGGTTCTCTGGCCTTTTTCCGTTCCAGCATTGTGAACACCCCGTGAATCGGGGTATTCGTAAGATAAATACAACATATTGCGGTTAACGCTTGACACACCCCACCAGTGGCGTTACTTTCACCTCTGCAAGTGGATTTTTCCGACCGCGCTGTCTGCCCCGCCGGGGTTCGAGAAGCAGGCTGGACAGGTCCACCGGGTTCATTTTGCACTCCGTTTTCCACAGGGAGGATGCAAGCCCGATATGGGCAGGACTTCCGTTGCCCCCTTCAAATCCCGCAACCCGCCAGTGCCGCACCCTCGGTGCCCCGCTGACATCTAATTAAGTACCCCTCAGGAGAGCACCAAATGGCCGAATCGAACGCCCGTACGCAGACCGCCGACGCCGCTTCCACCCCCAACCAGAGCGGCAGTCAGACTGCGCCTACCCCTGGCCCCGCCGGCTCTCGCAAGCCTGCGCCCGGCCTCGGCTTCAATCGCTACTTCTCCAAGGCGTCCATCTCGCCCTACAACGAGATCCAGTGGGAGCGTCGCAACGCCGTCATCCAGGACTACAAGGGCAACGTGATTTTCGAGCAGAAGGACGTCGAGGTGCCCGTCGACTGGTCCATGACCGCGACCAACATCGTCGCCAGCAAGTATCTGCACGGCCTGAACGGCACCGACGAGCGCGAGTCCGGCGTGCGCGCCCTCATCACACGCGTAGCCGAGAGCATCCGCGACTGGGGCCTGGAGGCCGGCTATTTCCGCACCGCCGAGGACGCCACTATTTTCCATGAGGAGCTGGCACATCTGCTGCTGAATCAGAAGGTTGCCTTCAACTCGCCGGTCTGGTTCAACGTCGGCTGCGACCGCCTGGAGCCGAATTCCGATGCTCAGAACTGGCATTGGAACTCGCACACCTGCGCGGTGGAGTTCTCCGTCACCGGCTACAGCAAGCCGCAGTGCTCGGCCTGTTTCATCAACTCTGTGAAAGACTCGCTGGACTCCATCCTGACCCTGGCCAAGACCGAAGGCATGCTTTTCAAGTGGGGTTCGGGAGCTGGCTCCAACCTGTCCTCCATCCGCGGCAGCATGGAGACGCTCTCCGGTGGCGGAACTGCCTCCGGCCCTCTGAGCTTCATGCGCGGCTTTGACGCCTTCGCCGGCGTCATCAAGTCCGGCGGCAAGACGCGCCGCGCGGCCAAGATGGTCGTTCTCAATGTGGACCACCCGGATATCGTTGACTTCATTGAGTGCAAGTCAAAAGAAGAAGCAAAGGCCTACGCTCTGATTGCGGCTGGCTATGACGGATCCGGCCCCGACTCTGAGGCCTACAGCTCCATCTTCTTCCAGAACGCCAACAATTCCGTGCGCGTGAACGATGAGTTCATGGAGGCCGTCGAGCGCGATGGCGACTTCTGTACCCGCACCGTGAAGGATCGCGAGCCGGTGAAGACCTACAAGGCGCGCGACCTGATGATGAAGATCGCGGAGAACACGTGGGCCTGCGGCGACCCCGGCATGCAGTACGACACCACCATCAACCGCTGGCACACCTCCAAGAACACGGCGCGCATCAATGCCAGCAACCCCTGCTCGGAGTACATGTTCCTGGACGACTCCGCATGCAACCTGGCCAGCTTCAACCTGCTGAAGTTCGTCTCTCCGGGCGGTCAGTTCGACATCGCCGCCTACCGTCACGCCATTGAGGTGGTCACCACCGCGATGGAGATCATCGTGGATGCGGCCGGCTACCCGACCGAGATGATCGCGAAGAACTCGCACGACTACCGCCCCCTGGGTCTCGGCTACGCCAATCTCGGCGCCCTGCTGATGTCCTTCGGCCTGCCGTACGACTCGGACGCCGGTCGCGACTTCGCCGCCGCCCTCACCGCCATCCTCTGCGGCCAGGCCTACTACCAGTCCGCGCGCATCGCGGAGCAGTGCCCGCCGCTCGGCGCGGCCACGCCCACCACGCAGCAGGCCAGCGGAAAGGGCAACATGATGCCGGGCGGCGCCTGCCCCGGCTTCTACGTGAACCGCGAGCCTTTCCTCGACGTCATTCGCATGCACCGCGCCTCGGTCAACGGCATCGGCCTGTCCCGGGTGTCGGACGAGCCCTTCACGGTTCCTCAACTGGACGCCCTGATCGCCGCCTCGGCCGAGGCGTGGGACATGGCGCTGGCGCACGGCGAGAAGCACGGCTACCGCAACTCCCAGGTCACAGTGCTCGCTCCCACCGGCACCATCGGCTTCATGATGGACTGCGACACCACAGGCATTGAGCCGGATCTGGCGCTGGTGAAGTTCAAGAAGCTGGTCGGCGGCGGCATGATCAAGATCGTCAACAACACCGTTCCCTCCGCCCTCATCAAGCTCGGCTACTCCGACGAGGAGATGAATGCCATCGTCAGCTACATTGACGCCACCGGCACCATCGAGGGAGCGCCCGGCATCCGGCCAGAGCACCTGGCCTGCTTCGACTGCTCCTTCAAGCCGTCGAAGGGCACGCGCAGTATTCATTACATGGGCCACATCAAGATGATGGCGGCCACGCAGCCGTTCCTGTCCGGAGCCATCTCGAAGACGGTGAACCTGCCGCATGACTGCACCGTGGAAGATGTGGCCGAGGCCTACATCGAATCGTGGCGCCAGGGGCTGAAGGCGGTCGCCATCTATCGCGATGGATCCAAGGGCACGCAGCCGCTGAACGTCTCCGCCAGCGACGGCAAGGCGAAGAAGGAGGCCGGTTCCGGCTCCGCTGAAGGCGAATCGAGGGACATCGCAGTGGCCGTTGCCGCCGAGGCGCAGGCCCGCGCCAGCATGCTGGAGGCTCAGGTGGCCCAGCTTAATGCTGCGCTGGCTGCCAGTCTTGCGGAGCGCAGCGACGCTCTGGACTCGAAGGCTCCGCCGCGCGCTGTGCGCCATCGCCTGCCGGAGGAGCGGGCATCGGTCACGCATAAATTCTCGATAGCGGGGCACGAAGGCTACATCACGGTGGGTCTGTATCCGTCGGGCGCGCCGGGGGAAATCTTCATCAAGATGGCCAAGGAAGGGTCCACGATTTCCGGGTTGATGGACGCGTTTGCCACCGCTATCTCGTTGTCTTTACAGCATGGAGTTCCGCTGAAGGTGCTCTGCGAGAAGTTTGCGCACACGCGCTTCGAGCCCTCAGGATGGACCGGAAACGAGCAGATTGGCTACGCCAAATCCATCATGGACTACATCTTCCGGTGGCTGCAGTTGCGCTTCCTTTCGGGCCAGCAACTGGACCTTTTCGCCGGTCTGGGAGCTCCGGCGGCCTCCCTCACCGGACCGTCTGTACCGGTGATGGGCACCGTGACGGCACCGCAAAATACCGTGGTTCCCACCGTGAATTCGACGGTGAACGGCCCGGTAAAACACGGTGGAATGACGGATTTTGACGGTGAAATGGACGGC
>JAJZHR010000040.1 GCA_021810815.1 Acidobacteriota bacterium
GTCTACCACGCTTGCAACAGCGGAGAGACCACGTGGCACGGGTTTGCGGCAGAGGCTGTGCGGCAGATGCAGGGGCGGGAGCCAGGGCGGCGGTTTGCGAGGCTTGTCCCCATTGCTACGGCGGAATATCCTACCCCGGCGAGGCGGCCGCAGTATTCGCTGCTGAACTGCGGGAAGCTGGAGAGCCGCCTGGGGCTGCGGATGGGGGAGTGGAAGAGGTCGCTGGCGGAAGTGCTGGCCGCGCTCTGATGAAAGCTGTTTGATTTATCCTTCATATTGGCCATGGCAAACGAAACGATCCCCAGACTTGAGAGCTACGATGACGTTGCGCTCACAAAGGCATTCGGCGAACTCAAGCTTCAATTCAATCAAGAGGCAATGCTTTCAGGTTCTCCTGAGGGGCGCGAGAGCCTGCGCGTGGACTGGCTTGGACGCAAGCAGGGACGGCTGACGCAGATCAGTTCCATCTGGTTGAAGACAGCACCGGATTCGGCCAAACGTTCGCTGGGGCAGCGATTCAACGAGTTCAAGGCCTACATTGAACAAAGCATTGCCCAGGAACTATCTGTAGAGTCAGCGGGCAGTGGTCGTCCGCTGGATGCAATTGATATTTCCCTTCCAGGGACTCGGTCGCGTATTGGCATTGAGCATCCGCTGATCAAGACGATGAACGAGATCGTTGCGGTGTTCAAGTCGATGGGATATTCCGTTGGCGTGGGGCCGGAGGTGGAGACGGATTACTACAACTTCGAGTCGCTCAACTTTCCGCCGAACCATCCTGCGCGCGACACGCAGGATACGCTGGTGGTGGCAGGGCAGGAGAGGAAGGCTCTGCGCGACCGGCTGCTGATGCGCACGCACACTTCTCCGGTGCAGATACGGACGATGGAGCAGCAGGCGCCGCCGGTGCGGATCGTGATTCCCGGCAAGGTGCATCGCAACGACGCTGCGGACGCGACGCACTCGCCCATCTTTCACCAGGTGGAGGGGCTCTGCGTGGACACGAACATCACGTTCAGCGACCTGAAAGGGACGCTCGACCACGCGATGAAGGCGTTCTTCGGGTCGAGCGTGAAGACGCGCTTCTTCCCCTCGTTCTTTCCGTTCACGGAGCCGAGCGCGGACGTGCAGATTTCGTGCATCTTCTGCGGCGGGAAGGGATGCCGCAAGTGCAAGCATTCGGGATGGATCGAGCTGCTGGGGTGCGGCATGGTGGACCCGGCGGTGTTCGGCGCGGTGCAGCAGAAGCAGCCGGGCTACGACCCGAAGAAGATCAGCGGCTTCGCCTTCGGCATGGGCGTGGAGCGTATCGCGATGATGAAGTACGGTGTGAGCGATATTGGACAGTTCTACTCTGGGGATATGCGGTTTCTGGAGCAGTTTGCGTGATTGGCCGATGGATTTATAGCGATGTTAGGGAAGTTATTGAAATTGACTAACATTGCTAATTTCGATATAAATTGGCCGTGGACTCAGTACGTAATCCCTACGCTCCCGGTGCTGGAACCCAACCCCCTGAGTTAGTTGGCCGCGATTCCGTGCGGGATCAGGTGCGCGTGGCGATTGGGCGGCTCCGCATCGGCAAGCCTGCAAAGAGCGTGCTGATGGTGGGTTTGCGTGGAGTCGGCAAGACGGTTCTCCTCGACAAGATGCGGTTTGACGCTGAAGCAGGGGGAGTTGTCGCAGTGCGAGCGGAAACCAAGGAGAGCGGCTCGCTTCCTGCTCTGCTTGCTCCCCAGCTCCGAATTGCGTTGCTGGGGCTCAGCCGGGTGGACAAGGCGAAAGATCTTGCCTTTCGCGGCTTGCGGGCTCTGGCCGGATTCGCCAAAGGTTTGAAGGTCAAGTACAACGACATCCAGGTTGGTTTCGATCTGGAGCCGGAAGCGGGTTTGGCGGACAACGGGGACCTTGAATCCGACCTCGGTGCGTTGTTGGAGGAGGCGGGACGTGCGGCTCAAGGCGCAGGCACCGCCATCGTACTGTTCCTGGACGAAATGCAGTACATTGAAGAGCGCGAATTCGGAGCTCTGATTTCGGCACTCCATCGGTGTGCTCAGGGGCAACTGCCGCTGACGATGGTTGGCGCTGGACTGCCGCAGCTTCGCGGGTTGGCCGGGAATGCGAAATCGTACGCGGAACGTCTGTTCGACTTTCCCATGATCGGGCCGCTTGCGCCGCCCGAGGCGATGCTGGCGATCGTGAAGCCGGCCCGCGACGAAGATGTGGAATTCACGCCCGAAGCAGTGGAGCGGATATTGGAGCATTCGCAGGGGTATCCCTACTTTTTGCAGGAATGGGGCAAGCACTCCTGGGATGTGGCCGAACAGAGTCCGGTCACTCTGGCGGATGTGGATGAAGCGTCCAAGCAGGCGATTGCAGCACTGGATGAGAGCTTCTTCCGCGTTCGGTTCGACCGACTTACCCCGGCAGAGAAGAAGTACCTGCGGGCAATGGCGGAGCTGGGTCCGGGCCCGCACCGCTCTGGCGATATTGCCGCGGAAGTGGGGCGCCGGGTCAGCACGTTGGCTCCCTTGCGCCAAAGCCTCATCCTGAAAGGCATGATCTGGAGTCCCAATCATGGGGATACTGCTTTCACGGTGCCGCTATTCGACGAATTCATGAAACGCATCATGCCGGGCACTCATTGGGCCAACGAGTAAGCGGCGACGTGCGAAAGCTGCCGAAGCAAAGGAAAGACGTTAGAAGATGAAGATTCTGTCGCAATGGATTCGGGAGTATGTCCCTAGCATCGCTGCTGATGACAGGCAGCTTGCTGATGACCTGACGCTGCGCGGCATTGCGGTGGATGGCGTGTTTGATCTTGGCGCTGACGCCGACGGCAAGTCCAACGGCTCTCTGTTTGAGATGGACATTACGACCAACCGCGTGGATGCGATGAATCACTATGGCATTGCGCGCGAGGCGGCGACGATTTACAACGTGCCGCTGCTGCCGCTGGATGCGGCGTTGCCGGAATTCGCCAAGTCGTCGAAGCCCTGCCCGGTGCGCATTGAGGCACCGGAGCTTTGCGGCCGGTTCACGGCGCGGGTGTTGCGGGGCGTGCATGTTGGCGCTTCGAGCGGCGTTGTTGCGGAGCGGTTCAGGCTGCTGGAGCAGAAGCAGATTTTCAATACCGTGGATGCGACCAATTTCGTATGGATGGCGATGGGGCATCCGACGCACGCCTTTGATCTGGACAAGCTGGAAGGCGGGATCGTGGTGCGCCGCGCGCGGAAGGGCGAGAAGATCAAGCTGCTGGACGGCACCGAGCGGACGCTGGAGCCGGACGATCTGGTGGTTGCGGACGAGGTGAAAGCTGTCGGGTTGGCTGGCATCATGGGCGGCTGGGACACGATGATTACGCCAGCGACGAGGAATGTGCTGGTGGAGGCTGCGTGGTTCGATCCGGCGACGATTCGCCGCAGTTCGCGCCGCCATGGACTGCACACGGATGCATCGCACAGGTTCGAGCGCGGAGCTGACTTCAACGCCGCTCCTGTGGCCAATGCCCTGGTCTGCAAGCTGATTCTGGAGTCGGGCGGCAGCGTGGAGGGGGAGCTGGTCGATGTGGTGATTCCAGAGGCTGCTGCGCGCACTGCGGATCGCACCGCCATTTCGCTTGCGGTCTCTGAGGTCGCGCGGCATCTGGGGGCGACGGAGGACGGCAAGGGCATTCCTGCGGCAACTGTAGTCCAGTATTTGACTGCCCTGGGCTGCGACTTGAAGGCGAGCGGAGAGCAGGCGTACGCGGTGAAGCTGCCGAGCTGGCGGCTGGACATTGAGCGCGAGATCGACCTGATTGAGGAGGTGGCGCGCGTCCACGGCTACAACAAGTTCGCCAATACGCTGCCGGCGTTTGCCGGAACGGTGGTCGATCTGCCGCAGGAGCAGAAAGAGGCGACGCTGCGCAGGACGCTGCTGGCGCTGGGCTTGAGCGAGGCGGTTTCGAGCACGTTCTGCTCGGCGGCGGAGGCGGACGTATTTGCGCCGCAGCCGGGATCGTCGGTAGCTATGGGCAATCCTCTGAATGAGGAGGCGGGTATGCTGCGGCCTTCGCTGCTGCCGGGGATGCTGACCATGATGGCGCACAATCTGCACCGCGATGTGCAGGACGTTCGCCTGTTCGAGATGGGAACGGTGTTCAGCGGGAGCACGGAGCGGGTGGATGAGAATCCGGCGCTCTCTTTGGGCGCGACCGGAGCTGCGGAGGGGACGAGTCTTTATCCAGAGAAGGATGCGCTCTTTTTCGAGATGAAGGGGGCGATTGAGGAATTATGCGGTAAATTCTCGCGGCGGTCGCTGTACTTTGATACGTTTGCGGCGGATTCCGGCCTGCTGCCGGCGTGGCTGCAGCCGGGCCGTTGCGCGCGTGCTGTGATGGATGGAGCGACGGTGGCGTGGTTTGGGCAGGTGAGTTCGGCGCAGGCGCAGCAGCGGAAGCTGAAGCAGGCGGTCTATGTGGGCGAAGTCTACCTGCATCGCCTGTACAAGCAGGCTTTGCGGCAGCCGATTTCACGCGAGCTGTCGCGTTTTCCTGCGGTGGAGCGCGACTTCTCCTTCATCTTCCCGAACGCGATTAGCTGGCAGCAGGTTGCGGCGGCGCTGGACAATCTGGCTCTTGCCGAGATGGTCAGCCGCGAGCCGCGCGAGATATTTCCGGGTGCGGCAGGCAAGCCGGTTCCGGAAGGGCACTCTTCGCTGCTGCTGCGGGCAGTGTTTCAGTCTCAGGAGAGGACGCTGCGCGAGGAGGAGATGCAGGCCATGTCCGCCAGGGTGATGGAGGCGCTGCGCGACCTTGGCGGCCAACTGCGAGCCTGACATCCGCGTCAGATGCGCTCTTCGTCCCATTCGTTGCTCCTGCCTGCGGCAGAGGTCGGTCGGCCGATGAATGTGAATGGCTGGTTCTGGGTTGAGGCACCCGCTGCGATATACTTCGCCCAGAGCGTATGAATGGCAGCGCGATCTAAATTTTTTCAAGAGGTGTTTCCGATGTCCAGTTTGGCTTCCATGCCCGGAGCGGTGTCGAGCGCGATGCACACGGACGATTTCCAGGCCCTGGAGCAGCGCGTGCTGCGCGCGGTGGAGTTGATCCGTCAGGAGCGGGAGGCGCGTGCGGCGGCAGAGGCGGAGGTTGCGGATCTTCGCCGGCAGCTTGAGCTGCAAACGGAGAGCGCTGAGGGGCGCACCGCCGAGCTCGAGTCGGAGCTGGCTCAGTATCGGCAGGAGCGGGAGACCGTTCGCACCCGGGTGGAGAAGCTGCTGGGGCAGTTGGACGCGTTGGCGTAGGTTGAAGCAAGAGGTTTGCATCAAGTGGTTGATGGATCGCTCTTAGAAGCAGAGCGACGGCTTTCGGCAGCAAAGGTACGATGACCGCGGATGATTCGCGGTGGGCCCGATTGCAAACGACTTCTATGAATGCATCCAAGGGCAGCCAGTTCGACATTCCGGAGTTGCGCAACTACCTGCTCGACCATGCGTACGATGAAATGTTCGCCGGACGCGACGAACTGCATCCGCATTACGAGCCGTTGTTGAAGAATTTTCTTTCTTTGCCTCCGGGAGAGTTGCGCCGCCGCAAGCAGTCTGCGGACGTCTCCTTCCTGAACCAGGGCATCACCTTCACCGTCTACGGGCGCGACGAGGGGACGGAGCGCATCTTCCCCTATGATCTTGTCCCTCGCATCATCACGGGCAGCGAGTGGAGTGTGATTGAGCGCGGCCTGACGCAGCGCATCACGGCCCTGAATCTCTTCCTGCGCGACATCTACAACGAGGGCCGCATCCTGAGCGATGGCATTGTGCCGCGCGAGGTGGTCTACAGCTGCAAGCAGTTCCGTCGCCAGATGCGCGGCCTGCAGGTTCCGCGCAATGTTTACATCGCAGTGGTCGGCAGCGACCTGATCCGCCTGGAGAACGGCGAGTTCGTGGTGCTGGAGGACAATCTGCGTGTGCCCAGCGGCGTGAGCTACATGTTGACCAACCGTCGCGTGATGAAGCGCATTTTTCCCATCCTTTTCCGCAAATGCGAAGTGCGCCCCATCGAGCACTACACCCAGGCGCTGCTGGGGACGCTGCGATCGCTTGCGCCGGAGGGAAGGCCGGAGCCAAACATCGTGCTGCTGACGCCGGGGGTGTTCAACTCGGCTTACTTTGAGCATGCGTATCTGGCGCGTCAGATGGGCATTGAGCTGGTCGAGGGACGCGACCTGGTGGTGCATGACAATGTGGTGTACATGCGCACCACCAGCGGGCTGCGGCGGGTGGATGTGATCTACCGTCGCGTGGACGATGACTTCATCGACCCGCTCGCCTTCCGCTCGGACTCCATGCTCGGCGTCGCTGGTCTCTTCAACGCGTACCGGGCGGGCAACGTGACGCTCTCCAACGCTTTTGGGACCGGGGTCGCGGACGACAAGGCCATCTACGCCTATGTTCCGCAGATTATCCGCTACTACCTGAGCGAGGAGCCGATCCTGAAGAACGTGGAGACGTTCCTGATGACGGACGCGAAGCAGAGGCGGCATGTGCTGCAGAATCTGGACAAGATGGTGGTGAAGGCGGTGGGCGAGTCCGGCGGCTATGGCATGTTGATCGGGCCGCACAGCACGGCCGAGCAGCGGGCGGACTTCGCCCAGCGGATCCAGGCCAACCCAAGGAACTATATCGCGCAGCCGACGATTACCTTCTCTCGCGCTCCGTGCCTGGTGGATGATCGGCTGGAGCCGCGCCATGTCGACCTGCGGCCGTACATTCTTTTTGGGGACAAGGTGACGATTGTGCCCGGTGGTCTGACGCGTGTGGCCCTGCGCGAGGGATCGCTGGTGGTGAACTCCTCGCAGGGAGGCGGCAGCAAAGACACGTGGGTGCTGAGCGAGTAGGCGGAATAGGGAACGAAGGTGGGTGGCATCGATGCTTTCACGCGTGGCAGACAGCCTGTATTGGATGAGCCGGTATCTGGAGCGCGCCGAGCATACGGCGCGGCTGCTGGACGTGAACCTTGGCCTGATGCTGGACGAGCCCGCGAGTGCGGCCGAGCGGCGCTGGAAACGGGTGCTTGCAGCCCTGGGGCATCCAGAGGATGTGGAGTGGGAGGGTGAACCGTATCGGCTGACCCACTCGCTGACCTTTGACGGGGAGATTCGCGGATCCATCGTCTTCTGCATCATGGCGGCGCGGGAGAATGCGCGGCATGTACGAGAGCAGATCAGCACCGAGCAGTGGCATCGGCTGAATCGGCTCTATCTGCAGGTGACCAGCAAGGAGCATGCGACGGCCGAAGAGGCGCTGGCGCTGAGCTTCGATGAGCAGAGCAGCGACTTTCTGCAGTCGGTGATGGAGGCGGTGCATCAGTTCCAGGGTGTGACGGATTCGACCATGTCGCATGGCGAGGGTTGGCAGTTCATCCAGCTTGGCCGCTCCATGGAACGCGCTTCGGCGACGGTGCGGCTGCTGGAGGTGTACCACCACGATTTCTGGGGCCAACCCGAACGGGCTCCCGAGGACAACGAATACCTGGAGTGGATCGGCTTGCTGCGCTCCTGCACGGCGTTTGAGGCTTATTGCAAGGTGTACACGGCTGACCTGACATCGGGCCGCATTCTGGAGTTCCTCCTGCTCGATGCAGCCTTTCCCCACTCGGTGCGATTCTCCATCGACAGCCTGCAGGACGCTTTGAGCGCCATCCACGCGGAGAGCGGCAAGCGGCATGCGGCGGATCATCTGACGCGGTTGGCGGGACGTTTGCAGTCCTCGCTGGGCTACAGCCAGGTGGGCGAGATTCTGTCGGCGGATGTGGCCTCCTACCTGCGCGGCATTCTGGATCAGTGCCGCGAAATCCACACAACCGTGTACCAGATGTACATCAACTATGAGATTCAGGCTGCACTGGCGGGATAGGTCTCAGGCTGTGGTTGAAAGAGGGAACTGATGTACTACTCCATTCGCCATCTCACGAAATTCCTCTACAGCTCCGCGATCAGCGAGAGCGTGATGGAGACGCGCATGCACCCGCGCAGCGACACCAACCAGCGCTGCCTGACGTTCCACCTCTCGGTGAGCCCGCGCTGCCGCGTGTTCAGCTATCGCGATCACCTGGCGAACAATATCCACCACTTCGACATTCCGGGCAAGCATGGCCAACTGGTCATCATCGCCGAATCTCTGGTGGAGCTGGAGCCGCCGCCGCATGTGCCCTCGTTTCTGGCTCCAGATGCGTGGGCCGCGTTGGACGCGATGGTGGAGCAGGGAGACCACTGGGAGATGCTGTTGCCGAGCGAGTTCGCGAAGCCAACGCCTGCGCTGGAGGAGTTGGCGCGGCAGCTTGACCTGCGCCGTCGCGACGATCCGCTGCAGGTGCTGCACGAGCTGAACGACTCGGTCTACACCTGGTTCGACTACGCGTCGAAGAGCACGCATGTGGACTCTCCCATCGACGAGGCCATCGAGAGCCGCAAGGGCGTCTGCCAGGATTTTGCCCATATCATGACGGCGCTGGTGCGGAAGCTTCGGATTCCCTGCCGCTATGTGAGCGGCTACCTGTACCACAGCACGGACAACCGGGACCGGTCGGTGCAGGACGCGACGCACGCCTGGGTGGAGGCTCTGCTGCCGCACCTTGGCTGGGTAGGATTCGATCCGACCAACAGGCTGGTGGCTGCGGACCGCCACATCCGTACCGCCATTGGCCGCGACTACGCGGATGTGCCGCCAACACGGGGCATTTTCCGCGGGAACGCTTCGAGCGATCTGACGGTGGCCGTCCGCGTGACGCCATCGGAGCTGCCGCCCGCGCTGGATCAGGATCTGCCGATCCCGGAGGACTGGTCGATGCTGGTGGAGAAGGCGCAGCAACTGCCGCCGCCGTCGCCCGCCGCCCAACTGCTTAGCCTGCAGATGCAGCAGGAGCAGCAACAGCAGTGAGAATGAGACGGTTCCAGAGCGGGGAAAGAGCAGATGCTGGACTGCTGTGTGCGGGCCACGGCGGAATGTCAGGTCTCAAAAGGCGAGATCCGGGGCACCCTGCATCGTGACATCTGCATCGTGACATCCGTGCCCTGCACCCTGCGCCATGCGCTAATTTCGCAATCGCTTCTCTTGAGCCGCACTTAGGGTTGGGCGTAGTAGCCGGTGCGAGTACGAGCGGTGAGGCCCGGTTTGTCGACCTTGACGGAGATGTCGCGGTATTCATTGGGATGTGTGGCGGGGGGCGAGACGATCTTAATGGTGTAGAAGGCTTCGGCGTCGGAGGCGGCGGCGGCTATCTCGCTGGCGACGTCGTTGCTGGAGTTGAGGACGCGACCGCCGGACTGGAGGGCGAGTACCTGGAGGGCGAGGTTGCCGATCTGCATCTTTTCGGCGGAGGGAACGCCCTTCTCGAACTCCTGGTAAAACATGGTGCGGTAGCTGATGTCGTCGGCGGTGCCGAGAGGATCGACGCTGGAGAGGGTGATGCGTGCCTTGCGGAGGGAGGCGGAGAGAGCGACCAGCGTGGTGAAGAGGTCTTTCTCGTCCTTGCTGGTGAGTTCAACCTCGGGACCGGACAGCAGTGGCCAGCCGGGAGAGATCCTGATGAGGAGCTTGCGGCCGGGGCGGGCCTGCTCTGCGGCAGCGAGGCTTTCGAGAGCAGAGGCGGATAGATTGAATTGTTCGGTCCAGCCATAGAAGCCGGCATCGCGGCCTATGTCGCGGAGGCCGATGTCTGACTTGTCGAGGAAAGCGGCAAGTTGGTTTCCGTCGCGGGTAGCTTGCGGAGTGATCTGGACGCTGGTGTCGGAGAGGATGACGAGCCGTATGGGCTGGGGGAGCTTGCCATTGTTCCGTTTGAGGAAGCGATCGATTTCGCCGCGCTCATAGGCGATGTTGGTGAAGCGGGTGTTGACCGTGTCGATGAGGAGCAGGGTTTCGATCGGAGCGGCGGCGGCCGCAGTGGCCTCGACGGCGCGGAAGCTGGTGATGGGCTGTGGCTTTTTATCCAGATAGACGGTGAAGTCCTGCTGCTGCAGGCCGGCGATGGGCTTGCCGTCCTTTGCGGAGACAACGACCTCAAGATCGAGCGGCCCAGCGGTGGAGACGGGTGCCGTAATGGGGGCCTCTGATTTGTGGCCAGGAGCTTTGGGGGCGGGTACGCTGACCTGAGCGATGGCGCATGTTGTGAGGGTGGCTAACGTCAGGGAGAGCGTCAAACAATTGAGATTTCGCATGGGTAAGTCTACTGTCCTGTCTTGTTGAGACGTTACGACGCAGGATATGTTGTCTCCGCCGGGGAATAGACAATATATGATATGCGCAATTTCTTTGATACTTCTTGTTTTGAGCTTCATCCCTGGCGGGAGCCCCTGAACAGCCCGGCGATACGTCAGGAAATGCCGGGCTGTTCCGGAGGAGCTGTTTTCATGCGGCGCAAGAACGGAGCGTCAGAGGTTCATCTTCTTGAAGATGCGCTCCGGGATGGCTCGGATGACGAACATGATGATGGCCCAGATGCCGGGGGTGTAGACCACATCCTTGCGCTTCTCCACCGCTCCCAGGATGTCCGCAGCGACTTTTTGCGGTGTTGCGAATTTGGCTGAGCCGGGCATGTGCTGGGTCATGGGCGTGAGTGTGGGGCCGGGCTTGATGGTGAGGACGTTGACGCCTTCGCGGTCCACGCGGTTGCGCAGGCCATCGAGGAACACGTTCAGGGCGCCCTTCGACGCGCCGTAGATGTAATTGCTCTTGCGACCGCGGTCGCCGGCGACGGAGGAGATGACGGCGAGCGTT
>JAJZHR010000496.1 GCA_021810815.1 Acidobacteriota bacterium
TGATCGCTCCGAGGACGGTGCCGTCGAGCGCGCAGACCGGATACCCATCGCGCCCGATGCCGCGCTCGACCATCTCCAGGCCGACGAGTTTGCGCTTCGGGCCGCCGGCGTTCTGGATTTCGAGCAAAGCGTCGCGGCCGACGAAGTCCCCTTTTTCCAGCTTTGCGTAGCGTCCAAGATTCGCCTCGAAAACGTTGATGGTGTCGGAAATCTCGTGTCCATAGAGGGCCATGCCAGCTTCCAGGCGCAGGGTGTTGCGCGCTCCCAGGCCGCAGGGCAGGATGCCGAACTCCGCTCCCGCCGCCAGAACTTCGTTCCACACGCGCGTGCTGGTGGGCTCGTCGGCAGGGACGTAGATTTCAAACCCGTCCTCGCCGGTGTAGCCGGTGCGCGCGATCATCGTATTGGGAAGGCCGCAGACGGTTCCCCAGGCGAACCAGTAGTTCTTGATGGCGGTCAGGTCGGTGCTGGTGAGCTTGGCCAGCGTCTCGGCGGCGCGCGGTCCCTGGATGGCGAGCTGGGTGTAGTAGTCGGAGTAGTCGGAGACATGGCAGCCGGACATGGCGCCGATCTGCTGGCGCACCCACTGCACGTCCTTCTCGCGCGTGCCCGCGTTGATGACGATCAAATAATCGTTCTCGCCCAGCTTGTGGACGACAATGTCATCGACAAACGTCCCATTGGGATAGAGCATCGCCGAGTAGTGCGCCTGGCCCACGGCAAGCTTCGAAGCGTCGTTCATGGAGATGCGCTGGACACCGGCAAGCGAGTTCGGGCCGCGCAGAGCGATGTCTCCCATGTGCGAGACGTCGAAAAGGCCGACGCCGGTGCGCACGGCCATGTGCTCCGCGATCAGGCCGGAGTATTCCACGGGCATGTCCCACCCGCCAAAGTCCACCATCTTGGCCCGGTGGGCGCGGTGAACGGCGTTGAGCGCGGTCTTGCGAAGAACGGGAACGGAGGGCATGGACGACAAGGCAGGCTTCCTTGCGACAACTGGGATGACAACCCACTATGGTATCAGCGGGGGACGCTGTGGACTTCTGCGCTTAATACCCTGCTTCACGGCCGTGGCGAACGGCGAGGATGACAACCTGCTTCCCATCGTAATGGGAGAGGGCGACGTAGGCGCTTTGACCGAATTCGATGATCCACTCGCGAAACTCGGGGGGCAGATCTTCAATAGGGCGACCGATCTCTGGATGCCTGCCAAGCGCTTTGACACCTTGCCGCAGGGCATGGACGGCGCGTTGCGCGGCATCGCGGCTCTTCGGAGCGAGAAAGGCGTGGAGCCGGGCTACATCCGAAAGGGCTGGTTGGGACCAGATCAGATGTGGCATGCAGGGGCCGCGGCATCCTCTCCGGCTTCAAGTTTTGAGAGCCAGAGGTCTGCTTCGGCTTCGGAGAGGTGAAGACCCGTTTCCTGGTATGCGGTCCAGGCAGCAAGGGCGTCCTGATGGAACTGCTGGCGCTTTTCCTCGCGCTCGACATACTGTTCGATGGCTTCCAGCATCACCCAGTGCGGAGAGCGGCGGCGGGCGGAGGCCAATCGCTGCACACGCTCTTTGGTGTCGCTGTTCAGCTTGAGGGATGTTGTTGTGCTGGCTGGCATGTGCGAACCCTCCTTGCGTGTTACCAAGTATAACCCGGTAACATCTCTGAAGCGTCGGGAACGCCGGAGGTCCATTCAGGCTGGAATCTTTGGGCCGGATTTAATACACGTCGCGCTGGTAGCGTTTGGCCTTCTTCATGGCGGCGAGGTATTCGGCCGCACCCTCCGGGCCGCGTCCGCTTTCGGCGGCGATCACATCGAGCAGGGCGGTTTCCACGTCCTTGGCCATGCGGGTGGCGTCGCCGCAGACGTAGAAGTGGGCTCCCTCTTCCAGCCAGCGGTAGAGTTCCTTGGCCTGCTGCCGCATACGTGTCTGGACGTAGATCTTCTCCGGCTGGTCGCGGGAGAAGGCGGTGTCCAGACGGGTGAGCACGCCCTGGGCCTTGTAGCGCAGGAACTCGTCGCGGTAGAGGAAGTCGCTGGCCTCGCGCTGATCCCCAAAGAAGAGCCACATGTCGCCGGACTCGCCGCGCGCCGAGCGGTGCTCGATAAATGCCCGGAAGGGAGCCACGCCTGTTCCGGGGCCGATCATGATGACGGGGGTGGTGGGATCCTGCGGCAAGCGGAATTTGTCGTTCGTCTGGAAGAACATCGGCAGCGAGGACCCTTCAGGAGCGCGGCCGCCGAGGTAGCCGGAGACTAGGCCCTGGCGCTTCATTCCGTGGCTCTCGTACAGCACAACGCGCACCGCCATGTGGACGGAGTCGGGGTGCATCGCCTGGCTGGACGCAAGCGAGTACATCCGCGGCGTGATTTTTGGCAGGATGGTGAAAAGCTCCTGCGGGTCGCGGACGCCTCCGGGGAAGTCGCGGCAAAGGTCGATGAATTCGCGGCCCCAGAGGTACTCCTCCACCTTGGCTTTGTTCTCGGGAAGAGCGAGCGTGCTCAGTGCGGCGTTTCCCGCCAGCTTGGCGTAATTGTTCAGGGAGCCGCGCCCCAGCTTGCCAATGTAGAGCCGCGAGGTGAGGGCCTCGCGCAGGCTGATC
>JAJZHR010000497.1 GCA_021810815.1 Acidobacteriota bacterium
GGACTCGCGCGTAGGCGTGATGAAGCCGGTGCAGTTCCCCAAGCAGGCGCCTGACGATGCACCCGTTGCCCACCAGCCGGGCACGCAGCCGGCGAACGCACCGCAGACGGGGAGCAGCGGCGCGCAGCAGCCTTCATCGAGCGGTTCCACTGCATCTACGCCGGCACCGGTGCAGCAACCGGCGGCCCAGCCCGCTCAGCCGCCCAGTGCGCCTCCCGCCCAGCAGTTTGCCGGGCAGGTTGCCCGCCTGCAATAGCGGTTGATGTACACTCGAAAGAGCGAGTTCTGCCTGAGTTCTGCGCAGCAGATGGGCATGAGCCGCGCCGTTCAAGCCGCGCGCATCTCTTGCGCGTGTGAGCAGAGACAACCCCAACAAGGAGAAACATCCAAGTCATGGCCAAGATTGCCAAAACAGGCGACCGCAAAAAAGTGATGGACACGACGAAGTCGACCGACTGTCCGAAGTGCAGCAAACCCACGCGCATCGTCAAACGCGTCAAGGACCGCGAGCGCGGCATTCCTGGAGGCGTCTATATCTCCTGCTCTGTGTGTGACTTCTACGAAAAACTTTAGGCGGTAGCTGAAGTCTTTCAGCATGCCTCAAAGAACGAAAGGCCCGGCGAAGAGCCGGGCTTTTTCATTCGGCGGAAACGCCCGCAAAATTACTCTGCAAGCGCAGTTGCCATTTCTCTGAGCACCTGCTGGGCGGCTTCCGCGGGGTTGGGCGCCTGCGTAATCGGCCGCCCCACCACCAGGTAACTCGCTCCCCGGATCAGAGCATCAGCGGGTGTGGCGATCCGCTTCTGGTCACCTTGCGCCGCTCCGGCCGGACGGATCCCTGGAATCACCAGAATTCCCTCGGGTCCGGTAAGACCGCGCAAGGTCGAAACCTCTTCGGGGGAGCAGACAAAACCCCGCAAGCCAGCCTGCATGCCCATCCGGGCGAGTCTTTCTACCTGCTGTGCCGGAGTGCCTTCCACGCCAATCGCAGCCAACTGAGCGGCATCCATGCTGGTCAGCACCGTTACCGCCAGAAGTTGCGGGGGATTGGGCTGCGACAGTGCGGCTTCGCGCGCTGCGGCGAGCATAGCTGGTCCGCCGGCGCCATGCAGGGTGAGGAGACGCGCCCCGAGCCGAGCTGCCGAGCGAACCGCTCCGGCCACGGTGTTGGGAATGTCGTGAAATTTCAGGTCGAGAAAGACATGGAAGCCGCGCGATGTGAGGGCATCTACGACCGTCGGTCCTGCCGCCGTGAAGAGCTCCAGCCCGACCTTGAACCACATGCAGGTCTCTTCCAGACGGTCGACCAGATGGAGAGCGTCTGAGAGATTTGGAGCATCCAGGGCAACGATCAAGTGGGCACGCGCCGCATCGAGGGAGTCGACAGGGGATTGGGCCAGACTTTTCTCCGCGGGCGCAGACACTTTGGCGGCGGGCATACCTCCATCCTACGCCAGAGGTTGTGACTCCGGCACGAGAGCACCATCCGCCATGGTTTCCTTCCCTCGTTGCGCGCAATCAAGGCGCTCCTGATCCTTTGTGGGCAGGAATCGGCACAAGTACGCGACCGGGTTCTCCGCCTCGGCCATCCGGCGCAGATGGTACTTCCACACGTCCGCTTTTACGCTGCGACGGGTGAAAGGCTTGCGCTGAACCTCGACCACTTCGCCCTTGCTGTTAATGCGTCGATAGGTCGTGGAAGGCACGCGGAAGCTGATCGAGGAGCCTGTCCGCCAGAAGCAGCGGGCGAAGTCATGCGAGAAGAGCAGGCAGTAGAACCGACCCTCAGTCGCAAGCAGGGCGATGGCGGCATCTGTGCCGGGCCATTCGAGGTGGATGTTGTTGCGGAACCAGTGTCGAAACTCAAATCCGTTTGACTGGGCCTGACTCAAGATCAATCCAAGCAACTCAACGCGATTCATCGGGCAGCACCACACAGCGACTTCGAAGGATTTTGCTCGCGCGGATCGTACGGACGAAAGCAGGACGAACGAGGAGTTTCTCCTCACTGTATGCGTAAACGTTGAAATAGGGGAATTTCCTCCACCCTGGCCAAGAAAGTTGTGGAAATCCAACAATTTGTCCTGAAAGCGAGCGCTCTGAGCCTGTTTTGGATGCCGGTCCACCGGAGTCCACCATGAAAGAATGGCACCAAGGGGTATCGATTGCAGCGGGCAAGTTCAGGCCTTTGGGCTGTGTGGATGTTCGTGCTGATGGCGTCTGCGGCGGTAGTTGGCGCGGCAGAGGTTCATACTAACCCATTGAATCGCGACCCAATGGTGCGCGAGGCCTACGAACACTTTTACAACCTGGATTATGTCGGTGCGGTGGAGCGATTTCAGCACTTCCATGCGCTGCATCCAGGCGACCCACAGGGCACGGCGCTGCTGCTGAATGCGGAGCTGTTTCAGGAGCTCTACCGGCAGGACCTGATGGATACCACGTTTTATGCGAACGACGGTTTCCTGACCGGCCGCCATGCGACGGAAGAGGACCCCAAAACCCGCGACCGGATTCTTTCGCTCGCCGACGAGGCCACGCGCGAGGCGGACTGGCGGCTAAGCCGCAATCCGGGCGACATTGACGCCATGTTTGCCA
>JAJZHR010000498.1 GCA_021810815.1 Acidobacteriota bacterium
GGCCGAGTCGTAAAAATTGTCCAGCACGCCGAACTGCAAGGCGAGGCGGTGCTGGTTCGGCGTGATCGCCGCGCCGTACATGGTCAGGCTCGGGTCGCCGTTGCCCACGGGCTTGCCGTCCACGCTGAGATCGCCAAATACCTGGTCGTAGGTGCGGTTCTCCTTGATGATGTAGATCACATGCCGGATGGGGCTGGCTCCATTGGGGCTGGCTGCGTGCGCGAAGCGAATCTTCTCCTGCGCAGAGCGCATGCGGTTGCTCACCAGAACATCCCTGGTCAGCTTCGGCAGCTCGCGCTCGATTGCGGCTGAGTCAATGGTGGCGAGCGAACCGTGCATCAGCGTTGCGATATAGCTGCTCTGCGACGCTTTGATATCCGAGCCGGGGACCGCGTGTTGCGGCATATTGTTCGGCCCGGAGCCCTGGCCCTTGCCCGTCGCGACGTAGAGCTTGCCGTGCGCTACGGCTAAAGCAGTCGGAAACCACTCTGTCGGTATGAAGCCGAGCGGAGGAGCCATGCGCGCTCGTTCCTTGCTGGCTCCGGAGCTGCCCTTCGCGGGCGTTGTCTTTGTGCTTGCCGTGTCATAGACCGCGACCGCGTCCGAGCCTCCGTTGGCGACATACAGCCGCGATGCATCCGGCGACAGTGCCAATGCCTGCGGCTCGGCTCCGAAGTAAGTCTGCCCCGGCAGCCTCGCGCTGAAGTAGGAGCGCACTTTGAATCGGCCTCTGCTGATGTCCACGGCGGCCACCGCATCGCTGTTGGTCAGGGCGACGTAGAGCGTGTCTCCGTCGGGCGAGAGCAGAAGGGCGGAAGGGTGAGAGCCGGGAGCGATGGGCGAAGCGGGCTTCAGCAGGGGAAGCCGCCGGACGACCGTGCCCTTGCGCAGGTCGAGTTCCGCGACTTCGGAAGAGTTCCACAGAGCGACGTACGCCCGCTCTCCGTCCTTCGCGACCGCCGCTGCGATGGGATAGGTGGAGGGAACGACCTTGCCGGAGGACAGATCGAAGCTCTGGAGAATTTTCCCGGTGGATGCGTCCAGCAGAACGGCGTTGTCAGAGAGGTTGTTCGCGACCAGCAGCCTGTCCGCGCCGGCCTGCTTACTCTCGCCTCCATCAGGAACCACAGCAATCGCGGCAGGGAAGGGAACTGCGCTGGAGCCGCCTTCTCCGCTCGGAATCGTTGTTGTCTTCCCGCCAGCCAGCGTTTGCAGCGGCACACGGATGGTTCGCTCCGGCGAGAGAGTTCCTGCGTTGAAGGCGTAGATGGCGATGGCGTTTCCGGTCGCGATCCGGCTGGAAGGCCGTCCGCCTCCGCCATCCAGCGGCTTGCCCTCGGGGGCGGTCAGCGAACCGATGCCCGCGTAGAGGCGCTTGCCGTCGGCGCTGAAGGCGAGGCCGGAGTAGAGCGTCTGCTGCGCGTAGGTGCCGGTGCGGTCATCGGGGAAATCGGTCAGCTTGCCGGTGGCCGTGTCCACCACCGCGATGGATTGCATGTACCGCGACTCGAAGGTGCCGTAGCCTGCGTTCACGATGGCGATATAGCGTCCATCGGGAGAGACGGCCATCGCCATGGGCAGGCTGTTCAGGAGCTGGGGATGGCCCGGCACAGGGGCGAGGATCTGCTTGCTGCTGGGCAGGTTGATGGGCGCGGTCTGCGCTATGCATGTGATTCCAAGCCCGAGGAAAACGGCGGCAGCGGAGAGCGGCATCTTGTTCGTCAGCATGGCTCATACCCTATCAAAGCTGGATGTCTCCATGATTTCGGCGCGATGAATCATAGGAAATGTGTGGCTTGAGGCTGCAAGCGCAAGCCAGAGCTTCCGCGTCGCAAGCCCTCCCCGGCAGTTACAAAAGTCTTACACACAGGGAGACGAGTCGCTGGTAGCGTTGATACAGGAAGCTGAATCACACCGAGCAACAGATGACCTTCCACAGATTTCCGAGGTAAATACTGGATGACACCCGTCGAGATACTTGAACCGACCGAAACGCCGGACGTGGCGCACAGCCTGCACAACGCAATCGCGGAGCAGCAGGCCGCCATCAGCGGCACGCCCTCCGATGCACGCTTCAACAGCCCGCGCAAAGCCGCAGGCAACGGTGTGAACCTCGGCCGCAAGCAGCAGCAGGGCAACCTGAATGTGATCACCGCCGTCGCCATGGGCCTGTTCCATGTGGGCGCTGTCGCAGCGTTGTTCTACTTCAGTTGGACAAACCTGATTGTGATGCTGGTGCTCTACTTCTTCGCCATCAATGTCGGCATCGGCATGGGCTACCACCGTCTTCTGACGCACCGCGGCTACCGCGTGCCGAAGTGGGTCGAGTATTTCCTGGCGACCTGCGGAACGCTGGCGCTTGAGGGCGGCCCGATTTTCTGGGTGGCCACGCACCGCGTCCACCATCAGCACAGCGACCACGACGGCGACCCGCACACTCCGCAGGACGGCACCTGGTGGGCGCACGCCGGATGGATCATCTCCGGCCGCTCGCTGCACTCTGAGACGGCGCTGCTTGGCCGCTACGCTCCCGACCTCACCAAGGACCGCTACCACGTGTGGCTCAGCAAGTACCACTGGGTTCCGCTGA
>JAJZHR010000499.1 GCA_021810815.1 Acidobacteriota bacterium
GTGGCGACGGCATCGTCACCGCACGGCCGTCGTGCACGAGGCCGATCGTGTCCTGCGAGACCGCGGCGGTGGCCTGCTCGAGCAACTCCTCGCCTCCGGCGAGCCCGGCGCCAGAAACCGCCTGGTAGGTCGAGACGATCAGGCGCTGCAGGCCTGCTTCAGCATCCAGAACTTTCAGGACCGGCATTGCCGCCATGGTCGTGCAGTTCGGGTTCGCGATGATGCCCTTCACCGCGTCGTCCATGGCGTGCGGGTTGACTTCGGGGACGACGAGGGGGACGTCGGGGGCCATGCGGAAGGCAGAGGAGTTGGAGATGACGGCACAGCCGGCGGCTGCGAAGAGAGGCTCGAGGTCGCGGGCGATGGGGGCGTCGATGGAGGAGAAGATGATGCGCGGGAGGTCGGGGCCGTTGAGCTCGGGGAGGTTGGGCTGGAGGCCCATCTTGGCGATGCGCTCGGGGAGGGGCGTGTCGAGGCGCCAGGCGCAGGCCTCGGCGTAGGTCTTGCCGGCGCTGCGGTCGCTGGCGGCGAGCCAGGTGATGTTGAACCAGGGATGGTCCGCGAGGAGTTGGATGAATCGCTGTCCGACCGCACCGGTCGCGCCAAGAATGCCTACGTTACGCCGTTCCATCTATCTAGGATATCGCAAGAAGGAGGGGGCAGGGATTAGAGGTCAGGGAACAGGAAAACCGAAGCCCGCAACGGATGTGCTAGTGCGGGCCCCGGCTGTGCTCGTGGGGTCAGTCGACGTAGGTGGTGCGGCGGCGGGAGTAGACGCGGTTGCTGCCGCCTCCCCAGGCGATGACCAGGGCGATGAGGTGGAGGATGAACCACAGTCCAATGCCCTGGTCGGTGTAGATCCAGTAGAGGATGAGCAGGCGCGGAATGATGAGCCAGAGTGCGATGCCGATGAGGTTGACCGTGGCCGGAATGTAGTGGCCCATGCCGTGTTGCAGCCAGGCGAGGAGCAACGACAGGCGCGGAACGAAGAGCGAGAGCACCAGAAACCAGAGTGGGATGGAGTGGTTGGTCAGGGCCTGCGAGAGATTCATGGACGACCTTTCAGGCGATGCGTTGAGTGGCTATTCAGAAGCATCGACGACTGTATGAGATAGATGGCGCGAGCGAAGTTGCCTGCGAAGCCTACTTTGCGAAGGTGAAGGCCGCCTTGGCCGCGGCTTTGGGCGCGACGGTGACCTGGATGTCCTTTTCGCCGAGAGTTTCGTGGACGGCGGCGAGGGTGTAGGTGCCAGGGGGCAGGTTCGGCAGCGTGAACGCGCCGTCTGGACCGGTGACGGCGAAGTAGGGGTTGGGCGCGACGTTGATGTACGCCTGCATCCACGGATGGTTGTTGCAGCGGACGGGGAGCATGGTCTGCGGGGCGGTGAAGCGCTGGGTCTGCGGCGCGCCCATGGGCGTCTGCGAGACATCGATGGAGGCGGTGCCGTCGGTGGGTGTGGTGTGGATGTTGTGCATGGTCGGGTCGGAGTTGTGGAACTCCACCGATCCGCCCTGCTGGAGCGCGATGACGTGCGGGAGGTAGCGGCAGCCCTTCTGGTCGAGCACGACGGGCGCGGTGCCAGCGGGTACGGAGGAGGCGGGGATGCCGGACTTGATGTAGATGTAGACGTTGGCGAGCGCGTGGTTGGTGACGACGAGCTGCTCGGAGCTGTTGGGCGCGGCGGACATGGCGCAGGCCGGGTCCATGCTCATGTCGATCGCGACCGGAGCGGGGGCCTTGCCGTCGAAGTGGACGGTGCCGGTGATGCTGCCGGCGGTGGCGGGGTCTACGGCCGGAGCTGGCGGTGCGACCGCTGGGGTGGAGCTGGGCGCGGCCGTTGTATCGGCCGGAGCTGTGGCGTGCTTGCAGCCCGCAACGTCGAGGGTGAGGGCAAACGTGAGGGCGAGCGCGAGGACAGCCTGGCGGACGGGCAGCGGGGAGAGGGTCGAGGTCGGCACAGAATGATTGTATGCCGGGTTGCGCGGCAGATTCGGTTGTGACGCGGGAGGTGTACTCTTTGGAGGCAATGGAAACTCTGCGAGGTGTTGCTATGAAGATCGTTGGTGTGTCGTCCGTCCGTGTGTCGTCTTTGCTGGTTGCGGTTTGCGCGCTGAGCCTTGCGGGTGTTGCGTGCGGGCAGATGCCGGGGCTGGGGTCGCTGGGCAACGTGCTGGACGGAAAGAGCAGCAGTCCTGCGGGCGGGATTCTGGGCGCGGGTTTGAGCGACTCGCAGATTGGGTCGGGGCTGAAGGAGGCGCTGGCGGTGGGCACCGAGAAGGCGGTGAAGCTGGTGAGCGCGCCGGGCGGCTATCTGGATAATGCAGCGATCAGGATTCCGCTGCCGAAGGACGTTCGTCCCGCAGAGACGCTACTGCGCGACGCGGGGCAGGGAGCGCGGATCGACGACTTTGTGGCCAGCATGAACCATGCGGCGGAGAGCGCGGCACCAGAGGCGGCAGGAATCTTCGGCGATGCGGTGAAGGCGATGACGATCGAGGATGCTCGCAAGCTGCTGAACGGCGGCGATACGGCGATCACCGACTACTTCAAGGAGAAGACGAGCACGCAGCTGGCGGCGGCGTTTCGT
>JAJZHR010000041.1:0-859 GCA_021810815.1 Acidobacteriota bacterium
GTCTGGATCGGCCATTCTCTCGATGATCGTTCCGATCTTTGCCAGATCCGCTGAAAGAACATCCGGGAGCATCCTGGGAGGGATGTGGCCGGACTCCATCGATGTCACTAAATTCTTGGAAGCACCCGTAAGGCCAACGAGACGATCCACTGCCAGCGGAGGACACGTTGACATGCGCAAAACCGGAAGGACTCCCGGTTCTGAGCGAAGCAACAAAGGACTGACGTTTGTGAGGTTCGAGGTTTTGCTGAGCGTCTTTTCCACGTCAGCCGTGGTCTTGACGCGGGTTTCCCTGAACGCCGTAGGGGCGAACGTCATAAACCATTCGTTGTACATATCGACAGACCGCGCGATGTCGGACTTCCATGCGTCCGGATTGGCCCGGTTCACGCTTGCTGCCGGTCTTCGAGTTGGTAAGATTCGATCAGACATTCGAAAGTGTTCGGGCTCAGTGAAACACTATCAGAATTCAAATGCCAAAGCGGTGAACGAGGCGCTCCGCAGCCTGAAGGCAATCGCCAACCGCTCCTCCAAGGCGCGGGCGCGAATCCCAGCAGAGCAACAGCGATGACCGGTAGGATGATCGTCTCAGGCGTCGAGCTTGCGCCGGGCTGCACCGATGTCCTGATCACCGCTCAACTGCCCATGACTGGAACGGCGACCCAATGACGAAAATGTCTTCCAATAGAATGAGAGGGTTTCTGGCAGCCGCTGCGGCTCTGGCAGCCTCAATAACCTCCGGCTGCGCCGGAGGCCCTGGCAGTCCGGTGCCCCCACCAATGCCCCGGGCCCCCTTAGTCGGCGATCTGCGCTTCCAGCAGGTTGATTCGCCGCAAATGAACAACGGCTACTACAACGG
>JAJZHR010000041.1:869-10682 GCA_021810815.1 Acidobacteriota bacterium
GCTTTCCGGCGGAGGATACAGCTTCAGCGAGGCCACGGGAGCGCCACTCGGCGTGGACGGCTGCTACCCGGATCCTGCCACGCCTCCGCTTTCCCAAGATTGCGGATGGGTGTTCCAGGCCTACAATCTCCCAAATAGCGTGACTGGGCTGTCGGCGTACTATCTCAGCGTCTACTACTCGGATTTCCAGAAGGAGATGGCTCTGCTGAGCAACCCCACAACCGTCGTCACGGGATGGGATGTGAACCCGGACTACGGCATCGTGGCCCTCTCCTACATGGTGACGCAGCAGACCACTGGCTTTGACATGGCCATGCACACGGTGGCCCTGGCCCAGATGCAGGCGGCCGCAACGCAGGAGAGCCTGCTCGGCAGGGTGATAACAGCAGTCTCCTTCAACGCCGGCCAGATATCCTACCTCTCCTACGGCTGGACGAAGGACAAGGGAACCGTCTACGAGACTACAGTGGCCACCTCGACCAAGGCGACCGCTTGGCCTGCTGTGCAGCAGTTGGCAGCGCAGGGTTACATCATCACCGCGATCGGCGGCAACAACGCCAACGGAGTCATCATCGTGGGAACCAAGGTGAAGGGCGACACGCTCCCGCGCAAAGTGGGCGCGATACTGCCGGGCACAGGCAACGCCTCAGAGGACACCTCGGGCGTGATCGATGGAGCGATGGTCGCGGACATATTCGACGAAACCACGAAGCAGGGATTCGTAGCCCGCATCTTCGAGCAGTAGCTCGCGATGTTTCCTGACGCCGCCATGCCCCAGCAACAGAGCCGGATCACCTCGATCCTTCTGACTGCGAAATCACCGTACTTCCACCGTACTTTCACCGTGACTCCACCGTGACTCCACCGTGACTCCACCGTGGCTCCACCGTGGCTCCACCGTGGCTTTCACGGTGAAAATCACGGTGATTTCACGGTGCGGCGACGGTCTATTTCCGCAGCATTTGTTTCGCTATAAACAGGACATTGGCCGGACGTTCGGCCAGGCGGCGCATGAAGTACGGGTACCATTCCGTTCCGAACGGAATGTAGACGCGCACGCCGAAACCCTCTTGAATCAACTGTTTCTGCAGGTCGCGCCGAATGCCGTAGAGCATCTGGAACTCGAAGCTCGACTTGTCGATGCCGCGCTCGGCCACAAACTGCTTCATCTGGTCGATGATGGCCGGGTCATGGGTCGCCATCCCGCAGAAAACACCATTCCCCCGGCCCGTTCCCGACCTCCGCGCGTTCCTGTTTTTCCCCGGATTTCCCGTTTGTTTTCCATCACTTGCCCCACGGAAAGTGACCAGTTTTTTCATCAACTTCACGTAGTTCGCATCCACCTCAGCCTTGCTCGGGAACGCGTGTTCGGGCCCCTCTTTGTAGGCCCCTTTGCACAGCCGAATGCGTATGCCCTGCGCCAGCAGCCGGTCGATATCTCCTTCGCTTCTGCGGAGATAGCTCTGGATCACCGTCCCAACCCGGCCAAAACGCGGCAAGTCCTGCCCGGACACTCCACTATGCAGCCGCTCCACCAGAGCAATCGTAGCCTCGGTGTAGGGTGTCCCCTCCATGTCAACTCGCACAAAAGAATCGACATACGCCGCATGATCCACCAGATCCCGAACGATGCTCTCCGCCAGCCCCGGGTCCAGATCCATCCCCACCTGCGTCAACTTCACGCTGACATTGGACTTCAGCCCACGCCCCTGTATCTCATCCAGCAACCGGTGGTAGATATCCGCCGCACGGTGCGCCTCCTCCGGTGAAGACACATTTTCCCCCAGACTATCCAGAGACGACGACATTCCCTGGGCCTGCACGGATTCGGCCGCGCGCAGTGCGTCCTCAATGGTGAGTCCAGCGACGAAGCGGCTGGACATGCGACGGCCCATGGAGGACCGCTCAGAGAATGCGCGAAGAGGCTTGTTGCGGGAGAGTGCGATAAAAGCAGATCGAAGCAAGGTAAACAACTCCATCGAAAGGACTTCCGCAGGTGGGCCGACGAAAGGCGATGAGCCCTTCCATGCTTCCGCAAAGCAGACCAGCGAACCATGTATTGTCGCACACGGGCCTGCGCCGGTCGGGCCGAGACGGCACACATCACGACGCGGATGGGGGCAGATCGCTCGCTTTCACCTGCCCGTATTCGAGCAGCGTGACCATCAGGACACCTCCGGTGATGTTGCCGCAGACGGCGAACAAGAGCCAGTGAAAGTATTGCGCGAGGGCCAACTGGCCGTGGAAGACGGCGGTGAGAATCTCTCCGCTGGCGGCGATGCAGTGGGCGAAGCCGCCCAGACCGACGACGAAGGCCAACAGCCAGATCAACATTGCGGAGCCGGTGATGGAGTGGCTTCCGCTGACCAGCCAGGCCACCATGGCAATCATCCATCCGCCAAGAACGCCGCTCCAGAAGATGGCCGGTGCAGGCCGGATGCAAGCCTGCACGCCGAAGTGGCTCATGGCGGTGAGCATGGGCAGAGTGATCGCGCTGGTATGGGCCATGAGCAGAGCGAACAGAGCTGCGCCGGCGATGTTCGAGCACAGCACGATGCCCCAGAGGCGCAGGGTTCCCCAGAGGTGACGCCGTTCCGCGAGGACAAGCGCCACGGGGTACAACGTGTTCTCTGTGAAGAGTTGCGCGCGGCCAAGGATGACCGTCATGAAGCCGATGGGGTAGAGGAGATATGCGACGAGATGGCCGAGCGGGTTGTCGCCGAGGTTGACGACGCTGATCGACATGGCGAGCGGCGTAAGTCCCATCGCCAGACCGCCGGCCACTCCGGAGACAGAGAGACTCATGGCGCTGCGCTCGATTTCTCCGCGGGCGTTGCGCGCCACCTGCTCGAAGATTTCGTCGGCGGTGGGGCGGTCGAGCTGTCGCTGCGTACTCTCGGCACTGGCTTCAGCTTCAGCCTGCGTTTCCTTGCGCTTCCACGGCAATGCCATTCAGTTTCCTCTATCCACAACTGGATGCTGTGGCAAGTGAGATGCGGATTCATCGGCGGGCGGCAACGGTATACTGCGCTTTCGGCACCGGTCTCTTTTGGACCGGTATCGCCGCGACGAGGGGAGTTGGCACACATGCTGGAGACGGAATCTCTGACGATCCTGAAAGAGGCGCTTGCGCTGCTGGAAAAGGGCTTCGCAGGACTGCCTCCGCTGGATCTGCCTGCGGCGACCAAGGACGATACGGCAGAACGGGCTGTCCTCTCGGAGGTTGCGGAGCGGATGCGCGACAACTACCCGTATTTCCACCCGCTCTACGCAGGGCAGATGCTGAAGCCGCCGCATCCTGTGGCGCGGGCGGCCTATGCGCTGGCCATGTGGATCAACCCGAACAACCACGCTCTGGATGGCGGCCGCGCTAGTTCGCGGATGGAGATGGAAGCGGTTGCGGCGCTGGCGGGGATGTTTGGCTGGAACGATGAGGCTGGCCAAGCGGGGCATCCGGGCCACCATTTGGGCGGCCATTTGGGCCATCTGACCAGCAGCGGGACGTTCGCCAACCTGGAGGCGTTGTGGATTGCGGGCCAGCTTGCGCCGGGAAAGAAGATTGCGGCTTCGAGCCAGGCACACTACACGCATCAGCGCATCAGCGGCGTGCTGGGGCTGTCATTTGTCAGCGTTCCATGCGACCGCCGGGGGCGCATGGACATGGACGCTCTGGCCGACCTGCTGCGCTCGGAGGACATTGGGACGGTGGTGGCTACGCTCGGAACTACGGCGACAGGGTCTGTGGATCCACTGCCGCAGATTATGGAACTACAGGCCAGGCATGGGTTCCGCGTGCATCTTGACGCCGCTTACGGGGGATATTTCACGCTGGCGGGAACTCTCGATCAAGAGGCGCGAGCAGCGTTCGACTGCGCCACGCAGGCTGACTCCATCGTGATCGATCCGCACAAGCATGGATTGCAGCCCTATGGGTGCGGCTGCGTGCTGTTCCGCGATGCATCCGTGGGGCGCTTCTACAAGCATGACTCGCCCTACACCTACTTCACCTCCAACGCATTGCATCTGGGCGAGATCAGCCTGGAGTGCTCGCGGGCGGGAGCGTCGGCCGTCGCTCTGTGGGCGACGCAGCGACTGCTGCCGTATGAGCCAGGCGGAGAGTTTGCGCGGAGCCTGGAACGCTGCCGCGCGGCGGCGCTGGATTTGCATGTTCGCCTGAAGGCGGATCGTCGCTTTCTGACTGCATTCCCTCCTCAGTTGGACATTGTGATCTGGGCGGTGCGCGCTGGCAGCGTGGCTGAATCTTCGCGGCTGGCGCAACAGGTTTTTGAGCGCGCGACAACGCTGGATCTGCACCTCGCGGTGGCGCGGATTCCGATCCGCTTCTTTCCGGACAACAGTTGGCCAGCGAGCAGATCGGGCGAAGAGGCGGAGCAGGTGCTGTGCCTGCGTTCGGTATTGATGAAGCCCGAGCATCCGGACTGGATGGATCGCATCTGGGAACGACTGAGTGGGGCACTGGACGAATTGCCGTATCTATAGCAATTCATACGGATAAGCTGGCCTGCTTTCTGAAAGAGTTGCTTCTACTGAAGGAAGAAGCATTGATCCCATAAAAAAGGGGCGATCCAGCCTGATAAAATCACTGCACATGCCTCTTCGGGTCTGCGGTGGCCGTGACTGCGCCCTCAGCTCACCGCCTTCATCGCACATCCTGCATTGCATGAGGTTGCGCGTAGGCACGATGCCGCGCAGCACTCCGCCAAGCCTCGATGCAGGAGCTGAATTCAATCTGGCTGCGGATTGAGGGAAAGGGTTTCACACGGATGATTGAGGGAAGCAACGGAACCTACCCCATTACAGCGGCGCTCCCCTTGGCAGAGCAGCCTGAATTGAACCAGAGCATCGCCTACTTCTCCATGGAGATTGCTCTCTCTCCGAACATGCCCACCTATAGCGGGGGCCTTGGCGTACTTGCCGGAGACACGCTGCGCTCGGCGGCCGACATGGGTATTCCTGTCGTTGCCGTGACGCTGCTCCATCGCAAGGGCTACTTTCGCCAATACCTCGACGGCTCCGGCTGGCAGACAGAGGACGCAGAGCCCTGGAACTACGAGGGGATGCTGGAGCCAGTAGGCCAGGTGGCGGCGATCATACTTCAGAATCGGCCGGTGATGGTGCGCGCATGGCGCTTCGACGTCGTTGGCGTGACAGGCCACATTGTTCCGGTCTATCTGCTGGACACCGACCTGGATCCGAACGACCCATGGGACCGGCACCTGACCGACCATCTGTATGGCGGCGACAGCTACTATCGCCTTTGCCAGGAGGCTATCCTGGGCATTGGCGGAGGACGCATTCTGGCCGCCCTGGGCTACAAGCCGTCGGTGTACCACATGAACGAGGGCCATGCGTCGCTACTTGCGCTTGGCCTGCTTGAGGACCAGCTTGGCTCAGCCTCAGAAGGCGGCGGGCCTCTGACCTCCGCGACGGCCTCTGACATCGACTCGGTTCGGCGGCAGTGCGTCTTCACCACGCACACGCCTGTGCCCGCCGGGCATGACCAGTTCGGACTGGATCAGATGTATCAGGTGCTGGGCGAGGAGCGCGGCAAGGCGCTGGAGCACTTCGGCTGCCTGCACAATGGCCTGCTCAACATGACCTACGTCGCCCTCCGCTTCTCGCGCTATGTGAACGGCGTCGCGATGAAGCATGGCGAGGTTTCGCAGCAAATGTTCCCGGAGTATCCCGTCCACTCGATCACGAATGGCGTCCACGCGGCGACCTGGGCCTCGGAGTCGTTCAGGAAGCTGTTCGACCGCCATTTTCCGGAGTGGCGCTACGACAACTTCTACCTGCGGTCGGCGATCGGCATTCCACCTTCAGAGATCGCTGCGGCGCATCTTGACTCGAAGCGACTGCTGATACGAGAAGTAGCCTCGCGCACCGGTGTCGAGTTGCGCGAGGATGTGCTGACGCTGGGATTTGCCCGTCGCGTGGCGACCTACAAGCGCGCCGACCTGCTCTTCCACGACCCCGAGCGCCTGATGAGAATCGCGCACGAGGCCGGAGGCCTGCAGATTTTGTATGCTGGCAAGTCGCACCCGCAGGACAGCCTGGGCAAGGCGCTGATCCAGCGGGTGTTCGATGCGGCAGCCCGCCTGAACTCCGACGCCATCCGCATCGTGTATCTCGAGAACTACGAGTGGGATCTTGGCGCCCTGCTGAGCAATGGTGTGGATGTTTGGCTGAACACGCCGATGCGTCCCTATGAGGCGTCTGGCACCAGCGGCATGAAGGCCGCGCTGAACGGCGTGCCGAGCCTGAGCGTGCTGGACGGATGGTGGATCGAAGGCTGCGTCGAAGGCGCGACCGGATGGGCCATCGAAGACCGCGACCACGAGCAGGCAGAGAGCGCATCCCTGTACGACAAGCTGGAGAGCGTGGTTGCGCCGATGTACTATCAGCAGCCCGAAGCCTGGGCGAAGATGATGCAGATGTGCATCGCGATCAACGGCTCGTTCTTCAACACGCATCGCATGGTGGGGCAGTACGTGTCCAACGCCTACTTCCCCGACCGCTCTCCGCGCCAGCAAGTGGAGCTGCCAGAGCCTGCGATGGTGTAGCAGGGATTGACGCAGCGGGTCAGACGCGCGGTGCGCGGAAGCAGTTCGCCTTGATGAATTCCTCGCGCAGCTCCGGCGTCTTGAGGTTCTCGCGGAGATGGGCGAGGCGCTGCTCCAGTGCGGAGAGCGTGTCCGCGAGCGGCTGGGTGTTGCTGAGGGCCACATCGCGCCACATGGAGTAGGGGCTTGCGCCAAGCCGGGTCATCTCGCGCAGAGCGCGGCCGCCGATGGCACGCATGTCCTCCGCATCCCCGAATTCATCTTCGAGAAGAGCTGAGAGGGCTGTGGATAGCATCTGCGGCAGATGGCTTACCCAGGCGCAGATGACATCGTGCCGAGCAGCATCGATGTCCATGGTGCGGCAGCCGAACTTCTGGACCCACTGTCGCCACGCGTCGGATAAGGGCGAAGGGAGACCAGCCCTGGAAGCCATGGGGGTGAAGATCCAGGTGGCGCCGCGGAAGAGTTCGCCGTCGGCCAACGCTGCGCCGCCGCTCTCTTTTCCGGCCATGGGATGGCCGCCGAGGAACTCGGCCCTGGCGGGCTGGCCAGGTTCAAAAGAATAAAGGCGTTCGGCGGTCTCCATGATGGCCGCCTTGGTGCTGCCGACATCTGTGAGGAGAGTTCCGGGGCCGATGAGATTCTTGGCGCGGTGCATCCAGTCCAGAATGCCAAGCACGGGGACGGCGAGCACGATGACATCGGAGCCGATGCAGGCCTCGTAGGGGTCGTCGTGGATGGCCGTGATGGCTCCGCGCTCGAGAGCGATGGAAAGCTCGACCGGGCTATGGTCCCAGCCTATGATCTGTCCGGTGTAACCGGCGGACCGCAGAGAGAGGCCCACCGACCCGCCGATCAGCCCGGTTCCGATGATGGTCACGCGTTCGATGGTTGCTGCCATGTTTCCTTCGCTTGCCCCAAAGGGAAATACAGGGGGCCCTCACTTTTTGAGGATGACGGCCTTGCAGCAGCCGTCATCCCGCAAGAAGGATTAGAGAGCGTACGCCGGCTTCGCGATGTATCGCCCGACGACTGGAGCCAGAGCGCGCAGGCCATCCATGAGCTTGTCCAACTGCTGCGGAAAGAGAGACTGCGCCCCGTCGGAGAAAGCTTTCTCCGGGTTGGGGTGCATCTCCATCAGCAGGCCATCGGCGCCAGCCGCGACCGAGGCGAAGGCCATCGCGGGAACCATGTCGCGGCGGCCAACGCCGTGCGACGGATCCGCGACCACAGGAAGGTGGGTCAGCTTCTTCAGCACGGGGATGGCGGAGATGTCCATGGTGTTGCGCGTATAGGTCTCGAAGGTGCGGATGCCACGCTCGCAGAGGACGAGGTCGTAGTTGCCGCCGGCGAGAATGTACTCCGCCGAGAGCAGGACCTCCTCGATGGTGGCGGCGATGCCGCGCTTCAGCAGCACGGGCTTGCGCACATAGCCGAGCTCGCGCAAAAGGTTGAAGTTCTGCATGTTGCGCGCTCCAACCTGGAAGCAATCCACGTAGGGCAGCATGAGCTCGATCTGGGAGATCTCCATGACTTCGCTGATGACCAGCAGGCCGGTGATGTCGCCCACTTCGCGGAGGAGCTTCAGGCCTTCGAGGCCCATGCCCTGGAAGGAATACGGCGAGCTGCGGGGCTTGAAAGCGCCGCCGCGGAGGAACTTGGCTCCGCTGGCCGCCACCTGTTGCGCGCTGAGCAGGATCTGCTCACGGGACTCGACCGAGCACGGACCTGCCATCACGACGACCTCGTCGCCGCCGATGCTCACGCCGTTGGCAAAACGGACGATGGTGCCCTCGGGACGAAAGCTGCGACCGGCTAGCTTGTAGGGCGACGAGATGCGGTAGGCCTCATGCACGCCCGAGCATACCTGAAACTCATGCACATCGAAATGGGCGGGCGTGCCGACGCCGGCGAGAATCGTCTGCTGCGCGCCTGTGGTGCGGTGGACGTTGAAGCCGAGCTCGACCATGCGCTCGATCACACTCTGAATCTGCTCTTCCGTTGCTGCTTCCTGCATTGCGACGATCATGATTGTTTTCCTGGGGTTCTTTTGTGTTCTACGTTCTCTTCAAACTCTCGGCCGCTTTTTTGTTTTCAGCCTGCTTCTATCCGCGCCGCCTCGCAAAAGGCCGCATTACGCGCCGCTATCTGCTTCCTTTGGCCTGGTCTGCAACGAGCGCATGACATCGATGATGCGCTCGTAAACATGGAGCAACTCCTTGTCGGGCAAAGGGCCGGGATTGATGGCCCGCACATGCGCAAACACCTGGCTTTCGCGTCCGGGCTCATACACCGGCAACGCTGCTGCCTGCTTGATGAGGCCAATGGCCTGCGCGGCCTGCGCGCGCTCGCTGATGAGGCGGACAATTTCGCCGTCCAACTCGTCGATTCTCTTTCGCCAGTCACTGATATCCATTGTTTGCCTTGACGTCACACCTTGCTGCTTGCCGATTTATGCCGCGCTGGCGCTTGCAGGCTTCCGGGCATCCGGAGAGCTTCAAGTCGCTTTGCGGGGATACTTCCATCATAGTGCGCCTTCCGGCGCAACGGGCGTTAGACGCGTTGTTCCTCCTGCCTGCGAAGAGCGAGCGATGCAATGAAATCCGCCACGGCGGCGGGCGCCTGAGCCGGCGTCGATTGCTCAATGAGGGCGACGATGGCGCTGCCGATGATGGCGGCGTCCGCAAACCCGCCGACGGCGGCGACGTGCTCCGCGTTCGAGATGCCGAAGCCGACGGCGATGGGCAGTTGCGTGAATTGGCGCAGACGGCGAACGAGCTCGGAAGCATCCGTTGCCAGGCTGGATTGCGTGCCGGTGATGCCGACGCGGGAGATGGCGTAGATAAAGCCCTTGGTGGCGGCGGCAATGCGTTTCAGCCGATCATCCGGGCTGGTGGGAGCGACCAGGAAGATGGGAGCAAGCTTGCTGGCGCGCATCAGGGCAAGGTACTCTTCGGCCTCTTCGACGATCATGTCCGTCAGCAGGACGCCATCGACTCCGGCGGCGGCCGCGCGCTCGCAGAAATTCTTCATTCCCAGGCGAAGCACGGGGTTGAGATAGGAGAAGATGACCAGGCCGCAGGCAGGGCGTGCGGCGCGCAGATCGCGCGCAAGGTCGAGCACGTCCACCAGCCGCGTGCCTTGGGCTACGGCACGCTCGCTGGCGCGCTGGATGACCGGGCCGTCGGCAAGCGGATCGCTGAAAGGAACGCCAAGCTCGAGGACATCC